>JACPZR010000155.1 GCA_016195395.1 Spirochaetia bacterium | reverse complement strand
GGTGGAAAGAACCATGTGGCATCCGCACTGGCAGACCAGGCGCGATGATACACGCGTGAAAACCTCGATCTTGGCCCTGTCTTTGAAGGTTGTGTAGACTTCCTGCGCGGAGACAGTGCCCGGCACAAAACCTATTGCGCCAAGACCGACGGCGGCCAGGAGTCCATATTTCAGATAACGTTTCATTCCAAGTCCCTCTCTCCGTACGGGATGAGGATGATGAGCCCGCTCAGGAAGAACAAAAGAGATCCCAGCCAGATAAACTTGGTCATGGGATTGATCCACACTTCCAAGGTGGCAGTGATCATTCCCGGGAAGAACCGCGCATATGCCGCAGGGTCCCTCTCCATGTCGTAGTAGTAGAATTCAAAACGGCGGTTCATGTCCGGGTTGTTCTTTGCCAGTGGGTCAGAGATTCCACCCAGCTGGATATAGAAGTCTTCCGACCACGTGGAGCGGATATCCGGTTTGCTCGTGGGGATGCGCATGGTGCCGCCGTCTTCCGTTTTCGCAAGCTGGCCCGTGGAGGGATCCGTCTGCGGGTGGAAGTGACGTTCGGTTTTCATGCGTCCATCCATCACGAACCCTGTGGTCAGGCGAAGGAGCCGTTCCTGCGGCGGGAACGGACGGTTGGCCGCAGCATACGGTGTGAGATTCGCGGGCGCCGGTGACGGCTGCTTGTCCTTGGGTCCGCGTCGCACATAGTAGTGCGCTTCCTGAGAAATCGTCATCTGGATGGGATTCGTTGGATCAGCGTTGGCTCCAAAGACCGGACGAATGAACAGGTCCTGGGCTGCGATCTCATAGTTTTCCAGATACGCCTTGTCCGACGAATGATAATGGATTTCTTTTCCCTCGCCGGTGGGCGCCATCTTATAGTAGAGAAAGTCAAAGTGCGCCGTCTTCTTGAACGAGCCGCCCGCATAACCCACGAACAGGAATACAACACTCAAGTGGACCAGATAGCCCGCGTAGCGGCGCTTGTTTCGCAGTATCATCCGGACAGAAGCGATGAGCACGTTTTCATTGAAGCGGATGCGGCGTGACCGGATGCCCTGGGCGTATTCCTGCACAATCCCGGCTATGACAAATACAGCGATGCCTACAGTGAGCACGGACATGGCTTCCGCCACAAATCCAGGTCCCCAGGAACTCTCGTCCACGCCGGGAAGGCGCGTGAATGCAAAGCGATAGAGGAGCGCGGCGGCGATGGTGGCAATCACACCGAGAATCGTGGGAATGC
>JACPZR010000154.1 GCA_016195395.1 Spirochaetia bacterium | reverse complement strand
GAGTGTGCCGATGGGGCTAATACGGTGTCAATCACAGTTTCCGGTCGCGGGTGGGATTGATGGTCCTTGTGATCGTTTTTTCTACCCAATCGTAGGCAACCCCCATAGATACGATTCGCCCGCATTCGTCGCGATTATAGCCGGCATTGGCACAGGCCCCGTAGAGTCCCGGTGATGAACACTGGTTCTGCCGGAGATTGAGCGCGCGTTGAGTTTCACCGGGAAGCGCCGTGACCGACTTTTCGCACCGCTCAATGTTGGCCCAAGCGGCTCTAAAGACAGTCTTCAGCTGATCTTCGGTGGTTTTATGGGCGGCCAGGAATGCCTTGAGTTCCCAGCGGAGAAGGACACTGGCTCGGTCCAAGTCGGTTGCCGCTTCTGCGGGCACATTGCCCTTCTGAAGCAGATCTTTTTCCGCGTCTGCGTAGCAGGCCAGTGTAGCCTTCTGGAATTTCTCCAGATCCGTTTCGCCTTGAAATTTGAGGCCGCAAGCACGACGTGATGCGTCCAAGTCCAACCCCAGTTTTTCCACAGCCTCCCGCGACAATCCTGACCGGCTTTGAATCGCTTCCACACGCGCCTCGGCCTCTTTGACAGGATCCTTGGGGCGCCCGCATGGACCACAGGAGTTCACGAATGGCAGAGCAGCGCCCATCATCAGGGCGGATAAAACGAACGGAATGCGACGGACGGAAATCATATTTTCTTCTCTTGCGTGACTTTGTCTTCTGGTGTGCCTTTTTCCTGGAGATCCTTGGGCACAATCACATCGTCTGATTGGTCACGTTTCTTGCCCTTGAATTTCTCACCACAAGCGACGAGGTCCACGAACGTCTGGGCGCCTAGCTCACAGGATACTTGGGCGCGCGTCTTCTTCTCCACGCAGGAGCGGATCATCGCCTCCTGGCGGGTGGGGTCGAGCACGGTGCGCAGAAGCATCTGCTGCATCTGCTTGGGCATAGATTCATCTTCTGCTACGATTCGCACATTGTTGAGATGCGCCTTCTGCCAGATCTCCTCCGATGGACGCATCCATCCGCAGGAAGCCAGACCCAAAAGAACAGCAGCCGAAGCGCTGCGCAGAAGGGTTGAAAGGGTTTGGGATAATTTGGGCATTCAAGGGAGAGATATTTTGACGAGTACGGCTGTCCAGAAAAAAGAAACCGGCCTGGTTTCCCAAGGCCGGTTCTCTGAATGGTCAATGTCTGCGGGGCTTACTTGCCGGCATCCACTGCCATTACGGCTTCTACGCGCTTGCGCATTTCACGCCAGTAGTTCTTGTCGGAACCTTTTGCGCTCATGGCTTTTTCGTAGTACTTCACAGCCTGCTCAAAATCGCCGGTGGAGAAGTAATAGGAGCCCATGTTTGCGTTGGCGCCTTCACTTTCCGGGCTCTTCTGAAGAGCTTTCTTCCAATTGGCTGCTGCCTTTTCAAACGACGGGGTGTCACCGCGGATTTCTTCCAAGCCTTCTTCGAGAAGGTCTGCTACAACGGGATCCTTGTCTTTTACGACGATCTTGATTTCAGCTGTCTTCACACGCGGGGACAGACGGTCCTTCACGTAGTTGACTGACTTGTTCAGACCATCATCAAACGCGTCCAAAATCGGGGGGCAGCTGCGGGATCCCACAGCGCCGAAGTGCTTTGCTGTGATGTCTTTTCCCAGAGCCGTTGCGCGCATCACTTCGCCCGTATCGGTCTTGATGAGGCTTGCGTTGAGGGGAACTTCCAACAGGCGCACGCCTGTGGGTTTTGCCTGGCAGCCGGATCCACCGGAACCGCCGGATGCAGCGGAGACCATAGCAGCACTGCACGCAAGGCCGTCTACTTTGGCTTCTATGCCGCACTCGGTTACCGGCTTTTCAAACTTTACAAACAACAGCATATCCGCAGAGAGGAGTTTTCCAATCTGACGGCTGTTCTGAGTCAGGCCGCTTTCGCTGAACGCCTGTTCTTTCAGGAGCTGTTTGCGCTTTTCAACGTCTACCAGTCGGTAGTAGTTTTCTTTGTCGAATGCCTCGAATACTTTGTGCGGAATCATGTCTACGAAGGAGGATCCGCCGAAGATTTGGTCCCAAAGGCTTTTTTCCGGCTTCTCAATGATGAGGCCTACACTTTTCAGTGTGCCGACAAACTTCTGGAGCTGACGCCCCTCTTTGGTCTTGGGGAACACCGGATATTCGACATCGATGGTGGGGGCGCAGCCCACACCGAAGGTCGCTCCCGCGATAATCCCAGCCAAAATTGCTGTCTTAAATTTCATACAGATGAACCTGTCCTGTGAAGTGATTAGTTGAGAAACAAGTTTCAACCCGGCAGAAAGACAATCAAGCGGTTTTTTTGGTCCAGTCCGCCCCTTTCACGAAGGCGCTTCCGCTTCCGTGAAGGTCTGCGAGGCCTTGGAACCCAGCTTGATCGGGTAGAAGAGCGGTTCTTTTTTTAGAACGGAGGTCTTGGGAATCAAATAGCGAACGCCGTATCGGCGCAAAATCAGGCGGGACAGGGGCAGGCCCAACGGCACGTCAAAGCCGGTGCTTGCAACCACAATGGTTCCAACGTATCCCATTTTCTGAAGGCGCCCGAGCATCGTGACGCCGGCCAGCTGGGATTCCATGGTTATGTCTGTCACGAGTACCGGGTAGTAACCGATTCCGTGCTCCTCTACCTTGGCCACTCCGTCGTTTCCGGTGACGGCCCGGTCAATTGTGTAGCCCAGCGCCGCAAAGTGCGTCGTCAGGAGTTCTGCGTATTTGTCGTTGTCGTCTACGAGTAAGAGGCGGCGCATTCAAATGTCCTTCAGCACTGGTGAAGGGCCATGAATTCGTATCCGGGGCGGGAAGGAAAGCAGGAAATCACGATACATTCCGTGTCCGGCCACCTTGGGCGCCAGGGCAGCCCAACTGTATGCAAAATCTCACTACCGCCGGGACGGGGACCGCATAGAAAAACGCTTCCCCTGCCACCAAACTCAAACCTCCCTAACCTTGAGGAATCATTTCGTCCAATCCCCCGTACTGCACCATGAACCAAATTGAGCCAAATGTAGAAACCGATCACGAGTCCGAATACGAGAAGCTGCAGGCTTTGGGCATTGACGTGGAACTCCGTCCGCGTCTGGTCCAATTCTGGGAATCCGGCCGGATCCGCTTGGACATTCCCGTGATCGATCTCCAGCACATCTGGCTCGTCTACTTGATACTCGAACTTGACAAGGAATGCCGCCTGGCATCTGTCCAAGCGCTCGACCAGGAAAAGATTAAGAAGATCAACAGCGAACTTATCAATTACACCACGGAACATTTTTCTCTGGAAGACGACCTGCTCGCGCGCTATGACTTCCCGGAAGGACCCAACCACCGCGAACAACACGTCCACTTCATCAACTTCCTCGACGACCGCGTCAACGAGATCAAGAACGGAAACACGAATGCGGTAACGTCGCTCGTAAACTTTCTTATGGACTGGCTGACGCTGCACATCCAACGGGAAGACGCGCGCTACAGGGATTTCTTTCTGCGTCAGAAAGTGGACTTGAGAGAGCACTTTCAGTCTCTCATCGCCAGAAGAGGAGTGTCGATCGACAAGGCGCAGGCCGCCCTCTATAGTTCGGTGGCCGGGTCAACGGCTGTCAAAGAGATCGTCGGCGAAAACGTTATCTTTGAGGTCATCAAGATTTGGAACGCGCAGAACCTTTCGGTCTTTATCCCCATCATAGATCTCCAGCACATCTGGCTGATCAGCCTGATTGTTGAACTGGACATTGCCGGCCGGACCATGAACAGCTCACGGCGCGCGAAGATCTTTAACAAGGTTGTCCAGAGCGCTCTCGAGTACGCGGACGAACATTTTCGGACGGAAGAAAAGATCATGGTGCGCTTCAACTATTCAAAGCTCACGAACCACCTCAAGCAACACCAAGGGTTCACTGATTTTGTAAACAAGCGCGCGCGCGACTTCCAGCAGGGGGATACGAAGGCGGCTTCCGGCCTGGTTACAGACCTCAAGGAGTGGCTCGTCTCCCACATCGCAATCGAAGACCGCGGCATCTACATGGAATACCGCAACCAGCTGAACGATATCCAGAAATATGTCCGCGAGATGATCAACAAAGGCGAGATCAAAGTCAGAAAGAAACACATGGATTTGTATCACAAAGTCTCCGGCCTTACCAGAAGCGACTAAACGGGCGCGGCTTCCCACGCCCGTTTCCGGAAGCGTTATACGCAGCTTTTTATGCCGCCCGTTCCGCCCCCTGTCTCTCCAGTCGACCCCACTGCACGTGCCGCGTCAGCATCATGGCCGCGGCAAGAATCACAAAAAGGCCCAGTGAACCCACAAGCAGCGCGAACATTTCCAGCTGCAGCACTACATAGAGGAAGCCGTAGAGCAGAAGCAGAAGAAGCGAGAGAACTGCGGTTCTCTTCCATGAGCCTAGAAAGTAAGCCGAATATGTTCCGATCAACGCGATCACGGATGCCGTAGCCACCGCAAAAGCTCCAGGAAACCCGATGTGTTCCGCCAAAGCCAGAAGGAGAAGAAAGAACATTCCAATGGCAAGTCCCACGAATAAATATTGAATGGGATGGATTTCAAGCGAACTCATGATCTCAAAGAAAAAGAAGGTCATAAACGTCAGCGAAATGAAGAGCGCTGCGTACTTCAACGCGCGGTCCACAAGCTGATAGAGATCCACCGGAACAAACAGACTCACTCCAAAGAAAGCGCTCTCGTCATCGATCTCGACGCCCGCAATGTTGCGGTAAAAGCCGTCCGTCGCTTCTGTGCGCAGCTGGACCCAATGTGACGTAAAGCCGCCGCTGTGCACCGTTCGCTCCTTGGGGAGCGCGCCGCCTGAGAAGCTCGGATGAGGCCAGTCGGAAATGAGCGTTACGTCCGTCTGGCGCGCCGTAGGCACAAAGCGAATCTCCTCTGATCCTTCCACTTCTTGTTCCAGAACAAGACGACCTCCGCCGCGTGGCAGCAGTGCTTCCACACTCTCCGGAGCTTCATGACGTTCACGGCGCACTTCGTAAAAATATACAGGGATGCCGTCTACGGTTGCGCGCGTTATGCGCAGGCCGGGCCGCGGCGGAGGAAGGACAAGTCGTGAACCGGGAAGAAGGCCGGAAAAATCGACAGTGACGAGCGCTTTCCCATGATAGACGGGAATCCTGAAAATTCCCCTGTAGCGCACCTCGGTTTTCATTTCACCTTCAATGCTCGCGCTCGCGGCAAATACGGGCATTCCATTGGAATAGGCAACAGGAACGATGATCGACTGCCGGCCGCCCCAAATGCCGGAAATCTTGGAAAGGGCCTCCGCGCGCCGGTCAGATCTCTCTTTGGCCAGAGCGCAGACAGCGGTGGGCGGAATCAAAAGCAGGAGTCCAAGCACTCCAAGGACTGCGATCTTTACACTTATTCGAAACACAATGCACCTCCACGGCTTTCTGCCGTAGGGATATCATGTCATGGGCGTGTGAGGCCAATGTGTGCGGAGTATGTGGATTCCGCGAGGGCCGGGGTGACAGCGCGCCTCCCGCAGGCGGTGCTTTGCAGTTCGGGCGGCCGCTTACACCGCTCTCCCCGGCAGAAACAAATCCATCCGTGTCCCGCCACCATCCCGGGGAGACACCTTCACCCAGCCATGGTGAAGGTCTGCCGCTTCTTTGACAAAGGATAACCCAAGCCCCGAGCTTTTCCGGCCCGTGGCGGGGCGCGGAAGCGAATAGAAGCGCTCAAAAACGCGGTCGAGAGCATAGGCGGGGATTCCCGTCCCACGGTCGAGAACCGTTAAGAGTACGCCGTTTCCTGACCGGGCCACCTCCAGTTCGATTGCGGCCTGGGGTGGCGAGAAATCCGCGGAGTTTTCCACCAGCTGGGACAGACACGAAACGATGAGAACGGGGTCTCCGTGAACACTCATGCCGGGATCTTTGATGGTGCATTGAAGCTGAATGCCTTTGGAATCAAGGGCGCTGCCAAGTCGCTCTTGAACCGCTTCTACGATGGTCGACGCGGGAACGTCATCCGTGCGCGAAAGCACGGGACGCGCTTCAATGGCGGCCAAAAGAAGCAGACGTTCGAGCATATCACGCAGACGCTGCGATTCGCTCTGGATATTGCGGACAAAACGCTGGCGTTCCGCTTCAGACACTCCTTCGCCGAGAATCTCAGCCGCACCTGATATGGAGGTCAACGGCGACTTCAGTTCATGGACCAGGGTCTGCACATAACGCTCTACGTAGTCTTTGCCTTCCAGCTCTTTGCGCATCTCCTCAAAAGCACGGCCCAATTCTTTGAGTTCTCCCCTGGGGAGCCGCGGAAGCGGGATCCGCTCACGACGCACTCTCTGTGCGTAGTCCTTGAGGAGCCGCACCGGACGAGTCACCAGGAAAAATGCGAAAGCAGCCACGGCCGCGGTTCCCAAGAACGTTATCAGCGCGGAAATCAAGAATCTCTTCTCAGCTATCTCGATGAAGGGGCTGACGCTGTTGGACGGCTTCACCACGGTCAGAACTCCCACGATGGCGTTTCCTGCCCTGATAGGCGACGCCACGTGCATCTCGCTCGTGGACGGGTCATTCTTCACCAACCGTGTGGCGCGCGCGCCGTACTCGCCGCGGAGGGTCAAGAACACGTCGTTCCAGCGTGAAAAGTCCCGGCCGACATTTTCAGGAATCTGAGAGTCAAAGAGCACGATTCCCTTTTTGTCCGTGATGTAGACACGGAGCGTTACCGCCTGCTTGCGAATTCTATAGATCCGCGTGAGGAGCACCTTCTGACCGGAAGCGGCCATGATCCGGTTCAAGCGTTGGTACGGAATCGATCCCGCGCCCGCGGAGGCCAGGTCGTCCTCTATAAGTGCGGAAAGCACCGCCGCGGTATCATTGAGCGACTCTTCAAGCGCGCGGAGGTATTGGGGCCGGATCTCATCCGCAACGGTCTTGTAAAAAAAGTAGAAGGATATGAACTGAAACACGACGAGCACAACTGCAAAGCGGAGCGTGATACGCATGAAACCATGCGGCAGTCAATGGGTGCGGGACGGCAAGGAATTCGAGCGGGGTTCTGTAAAAACCGCGAGGCGGGAGCAGCGTGCGGCAAGCGGCGCCTCTGCGCGCAGGCCCCATCAATCGACTTTGAGAGAAT
>JACPZR010000153.1 GCA_016195395.1 Spirochaetia bacterium | reverse complement strand
TTTTGCTCGTACGGAGCACACTCATTCTGAAAGCCTGCCTGCCCTTCTACTTGTTTCGGTAATCTTTGGACAGTCCCAGCCTCCATTTTGTTGGCCCGGATCTCCCATTTGGGGGAATTTTTTCACCGGATCGCATCTCCATTCCAGCCGCCCTTTCTGGTCATCGGCCTATTTTTTCCCGGCATTGATCAGTTCTTCAAGGAACATACGGGCATCCGAGACAGAATCTTTGAACACAAAGAACTCGTCGAGCTTGCTGATCTGGAAGATCTTCTCAACGCTGCCCTGGGTATTGACTAGCACCATGAGCCCGCCCCGTTTACGCATCCAGTTGGAGATCTGGATCAGGGCGCCAATGCCGGATGAGTCTACGTAGGCCAAATCTGTCAGATCAAAGATAACGAATCGGTAGCCGCCGTCTATATGGCGCTTCATGTCGCTTTTGAGGTCCGGGCACCGGTAGAGGTCCAGCTGACCGGAGAGCGGGATTTCCATGATTCGATCGTGGGCGCCGCCGGTCAGGTGGTACTCCCCAAAGGAACGACCCATCATTTCTGCCCCGCCTGCCATCATATGCTTGCGCGTGACGTTGAGATTTTCTTCCAGATTGCGCTCCATCTCACGGAGGCGGCGGATCATGCGCTTCACGGTCTCGGGCTCAACATTTTCGTTCTCTTCCAGCCGGTGGATCATGCGGGCCAGAATCTCCCGCGCTGCGGACAAGTCCTTTTCGCCGGAAATTCTGGAAGCTTCAATCATGGCTCTGCCGGATGCTGCCATCAGGGCTTCAAGGCGCACCTGTTTGCTGAACGAATCTGAGGGGCGCGGTTTGAAATCTACCGCAATCCCTGCGTCGTGGCGCTCCAGTTTGGAGCCTTGGATGAGATTGTAGAACGAAAGCTCGGCTGTCACAAGGGGGCCCGTTGTCTTCGAGGCGATGCCGCCTTCCACCTCCAGGACCAGGACAATGTTGCGCAGATCGTCGGACCGAAGATCCCCCGGACGCAGAACAATGACATCATCGTCTTCCGAAGCAGCAGGCACATCGTTGAGGATTTCAAGTATTTTCACCCCGGGCGACGGGCGCAGACGGATCTCAAGGCCCTGCCCAAAGAGAGCGGCAATGTCTCCAAATTCCTTGAAGAACACCTGGTGCGCCTGTTCCGGTCCTTCGATGAAATAGAAGTTTCCGCCGCCCGCGCGTGCGATCTCTCTGAGTAACGTTTCTGAAAAGTCGCGGCCAAAACCAATGGTGGTAGTGCTGATGCCGCGCCGGTAATGATCTTCCGCGATTTTCACAAGGTCCGGAGTTCCCACAACGCCGGTGTTGGCCATACCGTCTGTGAGCAGGATAACGCGTCTGAACGCATTCTCAACATCCGCAGCTTCCACCGATCTCAGGGACTGCAGCCACCCGCCGCTCAAGTTCGTGGACGTGCCCACGCGGATGGTTTCCAGCTTCTTCACTACAGAGAACTTGTCAGAGAGCGGAGTCAGCGGCTGGATCACTTCTACGTTACTGTCATAAGCGATGATGGCCAGGTGGTCGTGCCGGGTGAGCCAGTTCACAAGCGACGCAGCCGACTCGAGAGTGGAGGCCAGTTTCTCGCCGTACATGGATTTGCTCTTGTCGATTGCAAGACCCACGACCAAGGGACGCCGCGCCGGGGAGTCCGCAACGGGCGGGGTCTCGATCTGCATAAGCATATGTAGAAGCGACCGGTCCGTTGCAGACAGCTCCGGATCTTCAAGGAGGAGGCGGA
>JACPZR010000152.1 GCA_016195395.1 Spirochaetia bacterium | reverse complement strand
ACGTGCTGGCAGCGGCATTTCTCCTGATTGGACTGGGCGCGTCCCGGATCACAGATCAGACAGGCGCATCCGACAGCGCTTCCCAGACCTAAAAGTAGCCGGGGAGCACCTGATTCAGGCGCTGTATTACGTCTTTCCCGCGTTTTTCCGGCGCTGTTAGAATGGCGTGCTTGAGAGACCCTTTCAGAGGGCTTTCCCCTTTCAGATGTGGAATGATCGCTGTCATCACGCGGCGCGCGTTATCCGCGTTCGCGTGCAGATGCCCGATGATTACGTCAGCGGTCACCGCATCGTGTTCCTCTCTCCATGAGTCGTAGTCCGTGGACATGCATACCATCTGGTAGGCAATCTCCAGTTCGCGCGCCAGTTTGGCTTCCGGCAGCACGCTCATATTGATAACGTCTCCACCCAGGGCGCGGTACATGTTGGATTCAGCCCGCGACGAAAAGGCAGGGCCTTCCATACAAACCAGTGTCTTATTCCTGTGAAGCGGAACGTCTTTGGGAAAATGAAGAGCAATCAAGTCCGCCAGGTACGGCGACATGGGGTCACCGAACATCACGTGAGCCACAAGGCCGCCTTCAAAATACGTAGAAGGTCTGATGCCCTTTGTGCGGTCAATCACCTGTGACGGCAGGACAAAGTGACGCGGTGCGATCTCTTCCCGCAGCGAGCCCACAGCGGAGAAGGCAATGATTTCTTCCACACCGAGCATCTTGAGCGCCGCAATGTTGGCCCGCGACGGCACCTCAGACGGATTCAGAAAATGCCCGCGGCCGTGCCGCGCCAGAAAGGCCAATTTCCTGCCGTTCATGTCTCCGATCACCACGGCGTCCGAAGGGTCCCCCCATGGCGTGGAAGGTTTCACCTCCGCCTCAATCTTCATCCCGGGAAGATCATAGAGACCTGACCCGCCGATGAAAGCAATCTTGACATCGTTCCTCAATGACATGCAGCGAGGTTTTGAAAGCGGAGCGCCGTGTCAGTTTCTTTTTTGGTTACAAAGAAGGGGCATTGGATAAGTTGGTTCGTCGAATAGTGTATGGCGTCCAAGGATTTCAACGCAGAGCCGGAAGACGACCGCGCGCACGTGGACCTGAATGTCCTTGAATCTCTTGTGCGCGCTAAGGCAGACCTGCCCCCGTTCCTCCAGTCCAAAGGCTTTGAATCCACCCTGCTTCTGATGAACGCGATCGCGGACGGGGTACTCGCGATCGACCGCTCCCTCAACATCGTCTACTGCAACCAGGCTGTCCGCACCCTCCTTGGATATACGCGGAAAGAACTGGTGGGGCATTCCGTGAGCGAGCTCGTCGATGGAGGCAGTCTAGGCGGCCGTCTCTGCGAACAGATCATATCAGGAGAGATCATCGCCACAGATGAAAGCCTGGTCCGTCACCGGGACCGTGGACAGCTCCATGTCATCATGACCGGCTTCCCGGTCATTGGGGACGGCAGGGTGGAAGGCGGTATCATCGTTTTCAAAGATATCACGCCGAGCGTCATGCTCAATCTGACCCTGAAAGAGAGAGAGGAGATCCTGCGCGGCATTTTCAATATCCTCCCCTCCGGCATCATGCTCCAAAACGCGAGCGGCGCCATTGTCCGGATCAACCAGGCAGCGGTGGGTCTTTTGGGCCTTGAGAGCATCGATTATCGGGGGCGGCAGTTCCCGGATGAGCAGTGGAACGTTGTGGACCTGCGGGGACGCCCCATCCTGTTTGAAGATGCCCCCTTTAACCAGGTTATCCGCACGGGCCGCCAGGTGATGGACCGGATTGTCCATGTGCAGGACAAGTCGGCGGATGGGCGTTATGTCCTCGTGTCGTCCAGTCCGCTGCGCCAGGAAGACGAAGGGACGCCCATGGTTGTCACCACGTTCACGGACATAGACAGGCAGTTCAGAATCCAGCGGAGCCTTGAATCGGCCGTCAGCCTGAACAACCAGATCAACGGCCTCCTGAAAGACCTGCTCACAGAGATGGGCGCGGGCGAAACCATGGACACGGCAGTGCGCGGAGTTGTGGGTTTGACCAACGCTGACTTTGGCCTCGTGGGACTCTTTGATCCGCAGACAAGCGTCATCCGCTACGAGCATTCCTTCGGCATGCAGCCGCCGCTGGTGGGCTTAGAAGTCCCCTTGGACAAAAGTCCCGCGTCTCAGATGTACAAAGAGCGCAGAGCCGTGGCCATCACGGATTATCCGTCGCACCCGCTGGCTGTGCCTGAATTTGTGCGCCGCGGGGCGCAAGTCTACATGGGCGCTCCCATCCTGTCAGACAACGAACTGGTGGGCGTGATTGTCGTCTTGCGCAGAACCGATTCGCCGTTTGGACAGGAAGAGATGGACCAAATCGGCGCGCTCTGCCCGGTACTTTCCGCTGCCATCTTCAAAGCACGTTATGAGCAGCGTTTGTCTGAACTTGCCACAAAGGACACTCTGACTGGACTCTGGAACCGCCGCGTTTTCTTCGACACCCTCCAGAAAGAAATCAACCGCGCGCAGCGCTATGGGTCGCCTCTGTCCGTCCTGATGCTGGATTTGGATTTCTTCAAACAGGTCAACGATACCCACGGACACATTGCGGGTGACCTCACTCTGAAGGCTATGGCCGCCACTATGAGACAGAGCCTCCGGGCTTCTGATTTTGCGGCGAGAACGGGAGGGGAAGAATTCATGGTCATCCTGCCGGATACGCCGATTTCCGGAGGTCTGCGCACGGCGGAAAAACTCCAGGCGGGCATTCAAGCGATGGTGGTGGACTTTGAAGACCGGAAGATTTCCATCACCGTCTCGATTGGATGCGCCCAATGGCGGGAGAAGGAGAGCCAGGACGCTTTCTACGCCCGGTTGGACCGCCTGCTGTACGAATCTAAGAATGCCGGACGCAACCGGGTGTCCTTTGACCCGGAAACAGAAACCAAGCGGGCGCGACGTTAGGCACGGAGCGGCGGCCAGAACCGCGCCGGCGCTTCCATTATACGAGCAGCGTCACGGCCAGCGAAAGATCGTCTGTCAAGGCTCCGCGCTGGCCAATCCCCGAAACAATACGCTGAAACACCGCATCAAAGTCCTCACGTTTCCCGCCGGCGGCCGTAGCGGAAAGCTGTCGGAACATGGAGAGGAAGATTTCGTCCATAGCGCCCTGCTGTCCCATGCCCAGACCCAACAGACCGTCTGTGTAGAAGAACACTCCATCGCCCTCTTCCAACTGGACTGTGCGGCTGGGGAATTCCATCGATTTCAAAATACCCATCACCTGGCCGGGCTGAACCAGTATCTCATGAAAGCCGTCTTTGCGCACGCGGAATGGGAGAGGTCCACCGGCGCTCGCGAACTCCAGGCTCTTTCGTTCCGTGTCCAGAACGGCGCATAAGGCCGTGAGAGAAACGTTACCCAAGCGGTCGATCACGGAACGGTTGAGAGCCCCCAACAGACCTCCCGCGGAAGGGCAATCCCTGCTCTGGAGGTGCGCCTCGTGAACCACTTCGTGAGCGATCATCGAGGCCGTGATCCCCGACCCCGAAATGTCTCCCACAAGCACCATGATCCGGTTCTGCCCCAGGTGGAAAAACTGGCAGAAGTTCCCCGAGAGTTCGTGCGCCGGTTTTATGGCGCCTGTATGCCAGACACCCTGGAGCGGCGAGAGATCGGGCGCCATGATCTGTTTCTGGATACGGGATGCAATACGCACGTCCCGCTGGATGGCTTCCTGGTACAGCCACTTCTCTTTTTCGATCTTGTAGTTCTGTTCCGCTTTCCGCGCGGCAATCTGCAGCAGCTCTTCCGAGAACGGTCGGAAAAGAAAATTGGGAATCCTCCCCGAAATGCTGTGCATCATCTCGCGCACGTCCTGCTCGCCCAGAAGAAAGATGATCTGGCACTGGAACTGCATGGACTGCACCAAATGCAGCGTTTCAAGACCGGAAATTCCCGGGAGATCCGCGGACAAAAAGATCACGGGCGACGCTTCCGTCTCCAGATACTTGATCGCCTCCTCTCCTGATGAGCACATATGAACCGGGTACTGCATCTTCGTGAACGTCTCGCGCAGGAGCGAAGCCGTGGGATGGTCCGGTTCCACCACCAATATTTCCGGATGCCCCTGTGCCGTTTCGTAATTCATCAAGTTCCTCTAGGTGGTTTGTCCCGGCTTCACGTCGCTTCCCGGCAGCGGGTTGTCCGAAATGGAAAATCGAATACGTTTCAGTTCGCGGACCACTTTCGCGAAATAATCTTTGTTCCAAAGCATCTCTTCGAGATCAGGATCCAGCGCCGAGATCATCTCCCCCGGCTGCCATTGAAAGCCCTCTCCATTCTGGTCCATGATCCTGTTCTCCGCAAATCCGCGGGAAATCTCGCGGGCGCCGTGTTTGTGGAGATCGCGCATGAGCGCTCGAAAGCACGCCTCCCGCGAAGGATCGTAAAAGCGAAAGCGACGGTGGAACAGCACCGCATCGTGAAAGTACTCAGGGATATTGAACGCTCCTTTAGCGCCCACTCCTAATGCCAAGTTGGTGATGAAGTCTGATATCTGCCCAAAGATGCCGAGACCGGGCGCTTCCTGGCCGGGAAACAAACGATCCGCGCGGAAGCGTCGCACTTTGGGATGGCGCGTCATCAGCCAGTCGATATAAAGGAGTCTGCGCTGCGGAGCGCCCGGATTCAACCGCAGACGGAAGTGTGAGAGCTTCAGGCGGATGTGGATGAGAATCTCACTGCCCTCTTTCACATAGATACGCTGGTCCTGATCGGAGAGATACTGCAGCTCAACATGGAATCGCTTGTAACCTTTCTCCTGCAGCACCGCGAAGATGCCGGACCAAGCCATCAGCTCTTCCACTTGGTCGCGCGTGAACCGGCCAAAGATGCGGTTCTCTGTATCGACGATCAGAGGTCCCCCATGCAGCTCCTCGCGAATATCCGCCGCATCCAGACCGGAAAATTCGATCATGGGCTTGTTGCCCTCGCGCGGCGCGGACGATTTGTCGGAAAAGATACCCATCAACGCAATCCGGCGAGCACCTCGGCTGTTTGAACGTGCAACGCTACCGTGTCATCTGTGTCGATGGCGTATCCGCCGGCAAGGACGGCTGCCAGAGGTTTCGTGGGCATGAAATCGCGGACCAATCTATCGCGGGCCGCCATACCTTCGCGGCTGAGAGAGAGGCCGCCCAAGCGGTCCCGCTCAAACGTGTCAACGCCTGCCAGATAGAAGATCAGATCCGGGTCCATGGCAGCTCGCAGCTTTTCCAGTGCGTTACTCAACGCTTGCAGATACTCGTCATCATGACAACCGCTGCGCAGCCCCACATCCAGCGTGCCTCTCTCTTTGACAGGGTAGTTGTTCTCTTCATGCAGTGAAAGAGCAAAAACGGACGGGTCGTCCTGAAAGATTTTGGCGGTGCCGTTCCCCTGGTGAACATCCAGATCGATGATTGCGACGTTCTTGACCAAGCCTTCTTTCTGGAGGAGGCGAATCGCAATGGCAACGTCGTTCAGATAGCAGAAGCCTTCCGCATGATCCCCAAAGGCGTGATGAAACCCGCCGGTCAAGTTCATGGCCCGACCCGCTGTAAGCGCCGTCCGGGCAGCGAGGACCGTCCCCCCAACCGCAAGAAAGAAGGTGTCCACAAGGGGCTTAATCAAGGGAATCTCGCTCCTGGACACGCGAGGCGACATGGTCAGGGTGGTAAGATCCTGGAGGTACTCTGGAGAGTGAACGGTACCGGCCTCCTCTACCGAGGCCGCAACAGGCTCAATGAAGCGGTGCATGGCAAAGCGGGGGTCTGACTTCAGGCGCCTGTAAATGAATCCAAATTTGACCGACGGGAAAACATGCGGGCCCAGGTCCATGTCATATTCGTCGGAATAGATGAATACAGGGAGTTCCGCACCGGTAGGCGTTTTTTTTTGCATGACAGACCTGAGATACTTCCAAAACATAAACAGAAAGCGACGTGGATCACCAAGCGCACCTGGCGCGCCCGCCCGCGCCCTTCATTGGATGAAAGTCGCAGATCGTGGACCCCGCGCAATAACAAAAACCGGAACCCGGACGCATGGAAGAAGTAAAGGACAACGCCGAAATACCGGAATCGCCGGTTGACAAGAAACGCATCGCACTATTGAACGGCGCCTGCGGAAAGAGCGAGTGGGTTTTGATCACAGGCCAGGTTGT
>JACPZR010000148.1 GCA_016195395.1 Spirochaetia bacterium | reverse complement strand
GTTACAGGCTCCATAGGAGTGATTGTGATCCGACCCAACCTCAAGGGCTTGTACCAGAAGGCGCGGGTTAAGAAGGACCGTGTGCTCTTTGACAAAACGCGCGACATACTTTCCGAGTCCGCCGACATGTCGCTTCACTCGCAGAAACTCCTGGTGAAGAATATTGAAGATGCATACCGTGTTTTTGTGAGCAGGGTCTCTGACGGCCGCGGCCTAGAAGCCAAAGAAATACTCAAATCTGCGGGCGGACAGATATTCACCGGCGGACAGTTCCGTGAACGCGGATTTGTCGACGGTCACTTGGACTTCATTGGCGCTCTAGCCGACTACCGCGAGAAGGCGGGGTACTCCGCGGAACAGGAATTCCGTGTTTCGTTCTATCCGGAAGTAAAAGCAGACGTGCGCTCCATCGTCTCGTCGCGCATGCCGATTCCAGGATTAACCGGCCAAAAGACGCGCGCCCTTGAGCTGGCGCTCGACCATGCCCTGCCCGCGGGTTCCGCTCTTGAGTTTTTTCTGGCTTCCCAGCCGGGCCGACCAGCCGTGTTCAGCGCCGCGGCCACGCTCCTCCGTGCGTGACAAGCCCAAACGTACGCGCGGGATTGCGCAATAAGTCCGATCGTCGGCACAACAAGGTCCGCCTCCTTCAAGATCGGGGCCGGCGGGATTTGACGCAGATAACGTCCTCGGGGACACATGCCGATGTTCAGATCTCTGCACGTCGTCTTGTTGGTTGTACTGGCGCTCCCTGTTTCTATTTCGTGTCAAAGCGACAATACATCCGTGGCCCTTCACAGCCGGCAATTTCCTCTTCTCTGCAAGCCCACCTGCGTACCGGTTCTGGAAACAATTCCGGTTTGGACTCTGGAAACGGCAGGCCAGACAACAACCATACAGGTTCCGGGGTATTGGAGCGACGCCGGACATCCAGCCCGCGGCTTTGGGGTGTACCATCTGCGTTTCCACATCAAGGACGGCTTACAAAAGGCGTTTTCCGCATTGGCAATCAGCGAAGCACCGGGTGCGGCCCGCATCCTCTTGAACGGAGAGGAAATCGGTAAAATCGGCCGGCTGGACCGGGACCCCGCGCGTGGGTTTGAAGTGGTCAATTCCGGTGTTTTCGCGGGGTCCTTCCGCCCCGGAAAAAACATCCTGTCCATAGAAGTCTCAAACTACGGCGCTCGATCCGGCGGACTCCTGGGCGTGCGCATGGGCGATCTCCACCAGCTGACAGTGGAAAATACCAGGCGCTTGATGCGGGAGGCAGCGCTCGCCGGGGTGCAGATCTTCGTTGCTGTCCTTTTTCTGATTATCTTTGCCGTCTCGCCCAAAGAACCGGCGTATCTTCACTTTGCCGTCTTTGCGCTCTTGACAGGAGTGCATAACGCTGTCTCGCAGGGATTTCTTGAGACGATCGAGCCCGATCACGCATGGGCCGATCTCCGCCTCCTTGTCGAGTACGCCACAGGCCCTCTCCTACCACCCGTGTTCTTCTTTCTGTTTTTGGTGGCCTTTATCCCCGGAGTTAAAGACCCGGACTTGTCCCGCAAAAGCGGTCTGGTTCTCCGGGGGCTGGTGCGCGCCGGATACATCTACGTCATCCCGTTGGGCCCGTGTATCCTCTTTGCCTGCGTGCTCTCCGGGAGCGCATCGATCTACGGCCAGTATCAGCCGGATATGGTCCAACTTTACATGGTTCCGTCCTGCTTGATTGTTGCCGCTCTTGTGTTGATCGCAGACCTGCACCGCTTGCCGGGCGCTGTCGAAATCGCTGCGGGCGCCGTTATCCTGGCCGCAGCCGCTTTGTATGACGCGCTGGCCTCGTTTCAGGCGAGTGCTGCGCTGCAAGTCGCTTCTATGGGGACTCTGGCTCTGACGCTGGCCTCCGGAGCGGCGCTTGCCCGCGAACGATCCCGGCTGATGAATGCCAACCGTCGCTTTGCATTGCGTACCGCGGCGGCGCACAAAGAACTCCGCCGGGTAGACCTGTCGAAAGATGAATTTCTTCTGCGAATCGCGCGCACAATCCAGAAAGATATGAACGCGCTTCTTGAGTCGGCCACGCTCCTCTTGTCGAAACCGGGCGCCTTTCATCAGGAACATCTGCCGCACCTGGGGGCGGTGATGGACCGGGCCAAACATCTGACCGTAGAATGTTCCCGCGTTGAATTCTATGTCCGCGAGAGCCGGCGCATGCATGGAAGGGTGCGCGTGAACCTGGCCCTCCTTGTACGCCTTGAAGCGCTCCTTCAATCACAGCGCACGGGGCAGGAGATTGATGTCCAAGCGGAGTTCGACGTGCCGGCCGTGGTGGACCCGGAGGCGATAAAACTCGTTGTCCGTGAGCTGTCACAAAATGCCAGTCGCTTTTCCAAAGACACGCCTCTGCTGATTGAAATCCAATCGGTGCGAAAGGGCCAGCTGCTGCGTTTCACATCCGGCGCCGGCCCCGCATCCCACACGGGCGCGCCGGGAGGCTTGGGACTTGCTCTTGTTTCAAGGATCACGGAGGCGCATGGCGGCACATGCGATGTGGTGGATGACCGCTCCTCCTTTGTGGTGTCTGTGCGGCTGGGCAACGCTCGATGGGACGGCAGTTTTTCCAAAAATGACGTGATGCAGAAGCCCCAATTTAGTTTACTGGATGCTGCGCCCCGTCAGTGACGCACAGGAGTAAGCCGCAAGATGTCGAGCGACCGGAAACCCAACCGCCTCATAGAAGAAAAAAGTCCCTACCTGCTGCAACATGCATATAACCCGGTCGATTGGTTCCCCTACGGAGACGCAGCGTTTGCCAAGGCTGCAAGTGAAGACAAACTGGTGCTGGTTTCCATAGGCTACGCCACCTGCCATTGGTGCCACGTCATGGAACGTGAGTCGTTTGAAGACGAAGACACAGCCCGCCTCTTGAACGACCGCTTCGTTGCCATCAAAGTGGACAGAGAAGAAAGACCGGACGTGGATCAGATCTACATGAAGGCGCTCCAAGCCACGGGCCAGCACGGCGGCTGGCCGCTCAACATGTTCGTTATGCCGGACCGTCGACCCGTTGCCGGCGGAACCTACTTCCCGCCTGTGCCGACGCAGGGCCGCCCGTCGTTCAAACAGATCCTCGATACACTGGATGAAGCTTGGCGGAGCACGCGCGACAAAGTCGTAGAGAGCGCGGAGGCTCTGACAGGATACGTTCGATCCGGCCCCGGGGCGGGCGCCCCTCCCAATGGGTCGTATCCCGGAGCGGAAGCGCTCGATGCTGCGGCGGGCCACTACGAACGCAGCTTTGACGCCTACCGCGGGGGATTTCTCACGAACGGTCCCAACAAATTCCCTCCGTCCATGGGCCTTCTCTTTCTGCTCCGAAGATACAATGCCGGCAGGAATGCGCGTCACCTTGAAATCGTGGAGCGCACACTGGACGCTATGAAACGCGGGGGCATCTACGATCAAGTGGGCGGGGGATTGTCACGTTATTCAACCGACCACGATTGGCTGGTCCCGCACTTTGAAAAAATGTTGTACGATAACGCTTTATTTGCGCTGGCATTGGTGGAAACCTACAAGACAACGCAAAACGACCGCTACCGTGCATGGGCCCTCGATGTTTTTGACTACCTGTTCAGGGACATGACATCTCCGGATGGCGCCTTCTATTCTGCGGAAGACGCGGATTCGGAAGGCGAAGAAGGCAAATTCTATCTTTGGACATCCACCGAGATCCAGAGCGTCCTCTCGCGGGCAGGGATTCTGGATGAGGACATCCGCCGTCTCATGCAGTTCTGGGGCGTGACGATGCGGGGCAACTTCGAGGGCCGCTCCATTCTGAACGAGCCCATTGCGCGGGACGAGTTTGTGCGCGGCGTGGGGATGGACGTGCCTTCGTGGGATACTTTGGTCCTCAGGGCGCGGTCTGTGCTCTTGGACGAACGCTCCAAGCGAATACGCCCTCTTCGGGACGACAAGATTCTCGTTTCATGGAACGCGCTCGCCATCACCGCGCTTTCACGTGCCGCGTGCGTTTTTGGGGAGCCGAAACTGGCCCAGCATGCGGTACGCGCCGCGGAGTTCATCTGGAATGCGATGTACAAGGACGGCACTCTCTACCGACGACACAGAGACGGCGATGCCAGGCATTTTGGAACCCTTGCGGATTACGCGCAATTAGGCTGCGCCTACGTGGATCTTTACCGGGCCACCTTCAACCCCGTGTGGCTGGGACGGGCGACGGAGCTCGGCACATGCATCACGAAATATTTTGAAGGCCCCGGCGCCTATTATGACTCATCGAACCAGGTGAACGACGTGCTGACGCGCATGATCGACGGGTACGACGGCGTGGAGCCGTCAGGAAACTCCGCGGCCGCACGCCTCTTTCTCATGCTCGCCTCATATGGAATCGCTTCAGCGGACAACCGCGCGCGCGCGGAGAAAATATTCTCCTTCTTCCGGGAAAATCTGGCGCAGTACGGGACAGCGTATCCGGCTATGCTCGGAGCCTTGGACCGACTGCTCTTCCCCGAAGTGGAATTCGTGGTCACCGAAGGCGATGACGATGGAAACGGCGTTTACGCAGAGATGATTGCGTGGATCCGGACGCACGCGGACGCGGATGCTGCGGTAGCCGGGGTGAAGAAAGGAGCCGGAGTTCCCGGAAGCGACTCGCTGGTGCCGCTTTTGGAAGGTCGGCTTACGGCCCCAAAAACCACCGCCTGGGTCTGCCGCAACTTTGCCTGCGAACTGCCGGCTCACAGCGTCAAAGAGCTGGTCAGCCGCGTTTCATGAGCAGCGTGACGGCGTTGCCGGAATCGTTGTAGCGGACGCGGTCCACCATGCTGGTGAGAAGGATGACTCCCCTGCCGTGGTAGTCTTCTGTCCTCTTTTCCTTGAAATGCTGCAGATAATCGCGGGCCTTGAATCCGGGCCCGTCGTCTTTGATGCGGACCAGAATCCACTTCTTCGTGATCCTGTACGTAAGCGTTATGCCGCGCCCCTGCATGGACGGCTCCACGCTCCGTCTCTGCAAATATTCCACGTAACGTCCGGTCTTGATTTCACGCGTCTTATCCGCGTATGTAATGCCCAGACAGCCGTGTTCCAAAGCGTTAGTCAGGCTCTCAAACACTGCAAGGTTCAGACTCTGCGCGCGGTCGATCGAGAGATTTCCTGCGCGGTATGCGTCCTCCGCTACGCGGTTGGCTGCCTG
>JACPZR010000147.1 GCA_016195395.1 Spirochaetia bacterium | reverse complement strand
CGACAAACGCGCTTACGCTGAAGTCGACAAAAAGATCGGCCAGATAACGCGTGATATGGCTGTGGCGCCCATCACGGCGCGCGGTCAGGTGATCGGCGTCATCGAAGTCATCAACTCGCTCTCCGGCACGGGGTTCACTCAGGCCAAACTGGAATTTTTGATCAACATCGCTTCCCACACGGGTCTCCTGATTGAGAACGCGCGTAACGTTCAGGATCTTGTGCGGTCCAACAGGCTGCTGGACAGAAAGATCTCGGAACTGAACGGGCTGCATGAAATCGGACGCGCCATATCGGCAACTCTTGACTACGAGGAGCTCAAGCGCTCGCTTCTGCGCACGCTGATGAAGATCATGCGCGTGGGAACGGGCGGGATCATTGAGGTGCGCGCCGGCAGCCGCACCGCGCAGCAGACGTACGGACTCACGATCAATGACAGCGGCATCAACGAAACCAGTCAAATGGTCACGTATCAGGAGATAACGGACATTGCCCTGTGGATGAAAGAAAACCGTGAGCCGTTCTACTTTGGAGCAGACCCGTCGTCTGAAACTGCGGGGCTGGCCAACCGCTTCCGACGGGATAACGCTGATGCGTTCAAAGAAACCGGAGGGCCGGACTTGTGGCTTCCCGTGTTCGAAATCGACACAGGCGCGGTGGCCTTTGTGCTGGCGCTGGGCGATCTTACACTCCGCCGACGCAATCCGGTGGATGATCTGGCATTCTTCCGCGGCGTGATGACCTTGGCGCAGTCCGGCTACCGGAATGTGCAGCTATATACCAACGCCCTCCACTCGCGTGACAAAGAAGAAACAATCCGAAAGTCGTTCCAGAAATACGTGCCGGCACGCGTGGTCCACGAAGTCATTGAACAGACAGAACAGCCCAAACCCAGACAGCAGAAAGTCTCCATTCTCTTTGCCGACATCCGGAACTTCACACGGCTTGCCGAATCGATGGACCCCCCTCTCCTTCTGGAACTCTTGAACGAATTCTTTGAAGAGATGGTGGATGCCGTGGGCCACCGCAACGGCATCGTCGACAAGTTCATGGGCGACGCTCTGATGGCCCTCTTCGGGGTGCCGAACGCAGAAGAAGACGACGCGTCAAACGCGCTGCTCGCAGCACAGGACATGATTGCGCGTCTTCAGGCCCTGAACCGACGACGCTTGTCGTCACGCCGCGCGCTCTTTGAGATGGGAATGGGACTTCATACAGGATCTGCGATCATCGGCAACATCGGGGCTTCGCAGCGTCTGGACTACACCGCCGTGGGTGATGCTGTCAACCTGGCAGCGCGGCTCGAGAAGCTTACGAAATATTATCATTCCGCCCTCCTCTTCTCAGAGGAGACGCTCCGCGAGAGCCGGCAGACGATTCCCAACCGTGAAGTAGACCTGATTCAAGTCAGAGGCCGTGTAGCGCAGACGCGGGTCTTTGAGCTTCTGACGCCGGAAATGGAGCCGATGGCTGCGGAATGGTCGGACGCCTTGGCATCGTATCGGAACGCCCATTTCCGGGAGGCTCTCACGGTTTTTGACAGGCTGGCCGGCGCGGGCGACCAGGTGAGCGCCATCTATGCGGAACGTGCCCGCCAATTCATTGCCAACCCACCCGCGGGAGACTGGCAGGCCGTCTTCAAACTCGAATTGTAGCCTGGTTTCTTACCCGCATTCCACGCATTTTCCCAGATTTACGCTGGCTTTTCAAGGGCCGCCCGTAAAATCGTCCCCCATATGAAGAAGGTTCACGTTGTCCAAGAATTTCCGCATTCCCTCGAGGTCCTTCTCCGGGCCCGCGAGGAGCGGTACAAGCATCTGGACAAATTTCCCGAACTCAAAAACGTCCACACTGTGAGTGAAGAGCGCAGCGGACATATCCTCAAGCAGGAGAGACACATTTCCATTGCTGAATCCATGCCCGCCGCGATCTCGGCCATGATGCCGTCCGGCTCCATGACGCTCATTGAAAAATCCGAGTTCGACACGAACCAGAACCTGCACTCCTTTCACGTGGTTCCGGGCGGGACAATGAACAGCCTCTTTGAAGTCTCCGGGGTTTCCAAATACTACGCGCTCGACGCGGAGCGCACAGCCCGCGAGTACGATATTGAAGTCAAGAGCTCGGCCTTCCTGATCGGCGGCATTGTTGAAAATGCGATTGCGGATTTGTACGCGCGCAACCTGGACAAAGACTACGCATCGATCGAAGGTTTTATCAAGATGCTCGGCGAGCAGGGCTTCTCGCAGCCTCCGTCCTGACCGCCGCCCCGGGTCCACTGGATAACGTCATGATGGACGATGTGAAACGCGCAGAAGTCCTCCTTGAGGCGCTTCCATACATCCGCAGATTTTCCGGCCGCACCGTAGTGATCAAATACGGCGGCGCAGCCATGGACAAGGCTGATCTCCAGCGTGACTTTGCCCGCGACGTTGTGCTGCTCCAATACGTAGGCATCCGTCCGGTGATCGTACACGGCGGCGGCCCCCAGATCAACAAGATGCTCGCCGATCTTGGCATCAAGTCCACGTTCGTGAAGGGCCACCGCGTAACCGACGAGGCTTCTATGGAAGTTGTCGAAATGGTTCTGGCCGGCAAGATCAACAAGGAAATCGCCTCGCTCATCGAGAGTGAGGGCGGCCGCGCTGTGGGTTTATCGGGACGGGATGCCGGCGTTGCCACGGGAACACTCCACGGAATGTCGGACATCAAGGCGGACGGGACAACAGAGGTCCTTCACCTGGGCCGCGTGGGCACGGTGTCGGCGTCAAGCATAAGTGTATCATTTCTTGACACCCTTCATGGAGCGGGCTACATTCCCGTGATCGCGCCGATCGCCCGCGATGAGCACGGAAAACCTCTCAACGTCAACGCGGACACCATGGCGGGGGCGATTGCAGGGGCCTTGAAAGCGGAAAAGCTCATTCTTCTGACGGACACGCGCGGCGTTCTCTCAAACAATGAAACGTTGACCGGCCTCTCGCCCGTCCGCGTTCGCGAACTCATCCGTGAAGGCGTTATCTCCGGCGGCATGATCCCCAAGGTCGACTGCTGCCTGCAGGCCATTGACGATGGAGTGGCGCGCGCGCACATCATCGACGGACGCGTACCCCACGCGCTTCTGTTAGAGCTCTTCACCGATACCGGCGTCGGCACGCTGATCTCCACCGAATTTGCGTGAGCCGAGGCACACGGCCCGGAACGGTTCTCCTCATAATGTGACATAATCCAAAAGCGCCCGCCGGTGGGCGACCAAGCGTCCCCAGTCTACTATACACGCCGCTGCGACATCGGCACGGCTTGACGTCCTTTCTGGCACATGATACGAGGCCCAAATCGACCCCAGCCCGCCCCTTCGCTGGCACTAGTTCGCCCACCACCAAAAATCCACCCACCCACAGGGGGCAAATCTTGGTTTCCGCATGGCCATTCCCCGAAAAAAGTGACGCCGATGCTCTCACAGAAGATCCAAAGCGCCATCCGAACAGTAGCCGACTGGCCAAAACCCGGAATCATGTTCCGCGACATCACCCCGCTCTTCCAAAATCACGACGCACGCAAGGCGGTGTTTGAAGCCTTCATCGAACGTTATGACAAGATGAACGTTGACATCATCGCCGGAATTGACGCGCGCGGTTTTCTCCTAGGCGTTACTGTCGCCCACCACCTGGGAATTCCCTTTGTGCCCATCCGAAAAAAAGGGAAGCTTCCCTTTGAAACCATTTCCGAGGACTACACCTTGGAATACGGCATGGCGAGCGTTGAGATCCACGTGGATGCCTGCACCCACAACGACCGTATTGTTCTGTTCGATGATCTGATTGCCACAGGGGGCACCATGCTCGCCGCGGGCAAGCTCCTGCGACGTCTGGGGGGGGTGATTGTGGAAGCCGCTGCCGTGATCGACCTGCCGGATCTGGGAGGTTCCAAACTCCTGAAAGACAACGGCATTGAAACCTACGCTCTGGTGGAATTCCCGGGGCACTGATGTGGAATCGCCTCCACCGCACGGGCTTGCTCTGTGCCGCTGGCCTTTTGGTTCTGGCCTCCGGTCCGCTCTTCGCGGCGCCGCCTTCATACAAAGAAGTCCAAGAAAAGCTTGCGGTTCTTTGGAAAGAACGATACCCCGTCGCTCTGACGCGCTCACTCCCGGATCCTGAAAAACGCGGCATCCTGTCCGCCGTGCAGGATGGAAAACAGGTCCTCTACTACCACTTCTCCGTGGTCGTGCAGAGGCCGGTGCGTAACGCTGACGGGACAATGGGGTCGACAGGTGAACGCAAGATCGAACTTTGGGTCCGGTACCGAGCCTGGGAAACTTCCAAGTTCGACATGAGTTTCGTCCGCATGGACAGGCTCCCGGGCGCAGACAAGAGGTGGATAAAGCAATGAGTTTCCAACGGATCGAGACCGCCATCCGCGCGCGCATGAAAATGAAGAACATGCATGACGCTGTTACGGATGAATTTCTGCGCCGGGTGCGCCTGGTGCACGAAGGATATAAAGGAAAAATCCCTTGGAATGAAATCGGAGACCTGAATGCCGCCGATTACGCGCGCCTTGAGGAGCTCTCCCGCGCGCCGGATGAGAAGAAACTCCTGTCAGAGCTCGCTGTCATCAAATTGAACGGGGGCCTGGGGACGACGATGGGGCTCGAGAAAGCCAAGTCGCTCATCCCGGTGAAAGAGGGAAAAACGTTTCTTGATATCATCGCTTCACAGATCACGAAACTCCGCAAGCGACACAATGTGGCTGTCCCGCTCTTCTCCATGAACTCCTTCAATACGCAGGCGGACACGCTCGCAGCGCCCGGCATCAGAGAGATCAACAACGCTGCGGGCCTCCCCCCGGATTTTGTCCAGAACATGGTGCCGCGGATTCATGCGGAAACCCTTCTTCCCACCGGAGACGGCACCTCCGGTTTCGACTGGTGTCCCCCCGGCCACGGAGATATCTTCATCTCCCTTGAGATCACGGGGATCCTGGACCGACTGATTGCGGACGGCTTCAAGGTCCTCTTCATCTCTAATGGAGACAACCTGGGAGCCACCGTAGACACGCGCATCCTCAATCACTTCATGGAAAACGGCCTCGAGTTCCTGATGGAAGCCACTCCCAAGACCAAGGCCGATCTCAAAGGCGGCGTGCTCTACCGTCGCTTGGACGCCTCCGGCCGACAGGGCCACATTGAACTCCTGGAGACCGCGCAGGTGGACGATGCGCACATACAGGATTTCCAGGACGTTAAGCGCTTTCAGTATTTCTCCATCAACAACCTGTGGGTCAGTCTCCGCGCATTGAAAGCGCGCATTGGGTCCGGCCTGCCGCTGTCTGTCATTGTCAACCCTAAAAAGGCAGGCGACGTTCCGGTCCTCCAGCTCGAGACTGCGATGGGGTCGGCCGTGGGTCGTTTTGAAAAAACGCGTGTTGTGATTGTGCCCCGCGAAAGGTTCGCGCCGGTGAAAAACTGCGCAGACCTCCTGGTCCGCAGAAGCGACGCCTACACTCTCCGCGAAGAAGATGCAGCACTCGTCCGGACGCGCCCTGATGCGCCGGAACCCGTTGTCGTGCTCGATGACGCTCATTACAAGAAGCTTCCGGACTTCGAGTCGCTTTTCCCCAAGGTCCCCTCCTTGATAGACGCGGAAGAGTTCACTGTAAAGGGCCGCTGGCTCTTTGACCGCGGGATCAAAATCAAAGGGAAGGTGTTCATTTCAACGGACAAGACGGATCCTCTGCCGGTCTCGCGGATCGACAAGGAAGTCCTTTCCAGCGAGATGATCCGATTCTAGACGCGGTCGCACGCACAAACAGCCAGAGGTACATATGAAGAAAACCGCGCTCATCCTGGTCTCCACCGGCCTGATCGGGGGCCATTTGCTCGCCGCCATCCTTGAAGACGACGCCTATGAAGGCGTCACCTGCCTGGTCCGGCCGGGAAGAGCCAGGGCTCTGCACAAGAAACTCAAATACGTGGAGACAGAACTCGGGGACATGGCATCCCACGCGTCCGCCTTTGCTGTAGATAACGTCTTTTGCTGCCTGGGAACAACGATCAAAAAAGCGGGTTCGCAGGAGGCTTTCCGAACCGTTGACTACGAATACCCGCTCGCCGCGGCAAGGCTCGCCAAAGAAAAGGGAGCCAAGGCTTTCTTTGTCGTCACAGCCATGGGATCAGACAAGAACTCGATGATTTTCTACAACCGTGTGAAGGGCGACCTGGAGGCGGCGCTGGCCGCGGTGGGACTTTCGTCCGTTCATGTTTTCCGACCGTCGCTTCTGTCAGGCGACAGGAAAGAGAAACGACCCGGAGAAGAAATGGGACAGGTTGTGGGAAAGCTCTTCAGCTTTGCCTTTCAAGGCCCCCTTCGCAAGTACAAGCCGATCGAAGGAAGCCGGGTAGCTCGCGCTATGCTCGCCTGTGCGGTATCCCCGGCGCCGGGCTTTGTCATTCATGAGTCGGACGAAATGCAACGCTGACAACGGCGCCTTCAAGGAACCACGGACGGCATCTTTGATCCCACAAGGAAGCCGAATACCACAAGGCCGATCGAGAAACCTGTTGAAATCATTGTTGTCACAAACAAGAGGTGCATAACGCGATTCTGATAGAGACTCCGCAGAAATCCCCGCAGGGTTTCTGTTTCTGAAGCGATGTTTTCAAAATCCTCTACGCGCGGATGACGGAATTTAAGCTCGGTCAACGCTCCAAACATCCAAAGCCGCGTGCCTGTGAAGAGGGAAATGAAAATCGAAACGGGAGCCAGGAGCGTTACCACAAGAGTTGTCAACGGATGAGCCAGGGACAAGATCCCGCCCAAGAGCGCGCCGCCGCTCCGGCATACCACCCACGCAATCAGAGCCCCGCCGAAATCCTGAGGAGACCTGGACAGGTAGGCGCTGAGTCCAAGAAAGAGCGCGGAGAAAACAATCCCGCCGGCAATCGCCTTGAACCGTGATTTTTTGGGAACATGGTCAAGCGCGGCAATGTCATGATGTTCCCCGGCAGACAAGATCCGTTCAATCCCGGCCAGGTGACCCGCCCCAACAACTGCAAGCACCGTTCCCTTCCCCTGCTCTTCAGCGGCGCGACGGATATTTGCGGCCAGATACTGGTCACGTTCGTCGATGATGGCGTTTCGCACGCCCTGGTATTTTGGCGGCAGGTCTGTGAAGAGCTCCAACAGCACATCTTCCCGCTTGAGTCGTTCAATTTCTTCCGCCGGGATTTCTTCGCGCACCAAAAGCGACGCAAAGAGATTGCTGCCCAGCCACATCTTGGTCCAAAGACCCACCTGAGACCAGGCGCGCGTGAGAGTGATCCGCACTTCCCTGTCCGCGAGGACCAGACGCGCCTTTGTTTTTTCCGCGAGCATCGCCGCTTCCATCATTTCTTCGCCGGGACGCGCCCCTGTGGTCTCTCCGATCCGCTTCTGGAACGCCGAGAGAATGAGAGAGCTGGCCAGGAGCCCCAGTTTCTTTTCACGAATAACGCGCGCCAGATCCAGTTTCTTCCAGCGGTCCGGATCGCGCATGGAATCATAGCGGGAGCTGCACAATTCCACGCAGATTTGAAGTGGCACTGCAAAGAGGAAACCTGATCCATGTGGGCGTAGCGGAATGGAAAACCGCTGATGAGCCCGATGCGCTTTGGACCACGCTCGGGTCCTGCGTGGGGATTGTCCTCTACTCCACGAAGAAGAAAACCGGGGGACTGGCGCACGTTCTGCTGGGGGAATCACCCTCGGGCAAGATCGTGCACCGGGGCAAATACGCGCGGCCGGCTGTGGAAGGTCTGGCCGCCGAGGTCGAGAAACGGGGCGTGGCCCGTTCTGAACTGAGCGCGCGGATTTTCGGCGGCGCCTCAATGTTTGACTCAGTTCATTCAGCATTCATGAACCAAATCGGATCAGATAACGTGCAGGCGGTGAAAAGCGCTTTGAGCGCCCTCGGCATTCCGATCATCGCAGAAGATACCGGCGGCTCATCCTGACGGACCATCACGGTCTACATGGATGACGGCCGCATCTTCCTACGCTCCGGAGGGAAGGAGAAATACCTCTACAAGGCCTGATTATGGATCAAGATCTCCCAAATCTAAGACCCGACGTGGAAGCCCAGCTGGCGGATATCAAAAAGCTGCCAACCCTGCCCGGCATTGCGCGCAGAGCCATTGTGCTGGCGCAGAATCCAGAAGTAGATTTCCACAAGCTCGCGGAAGAAATCTCCAAGGATACCGCCGTCACGGCAAGCGTTATCCGTATGTCAAATTCCGCCTATTTCCGTCCGTCGCGCAGGATTTTGTCGGTCCATGAAGCCATTGTGACTCTGGGATTGAAAACCGTCAAAGACATCATCGTGATCGCAGCCACAGAGGGCATCATCAACGTTCCGCTGGAATCTTACCGCCTGGAGGGCGGCGCCCTCTGGGAACACAGCCTCCTGGTGGCGGAAATTGCGTCCACCATCAGCCGGGCAAAGAAGACTACAGCGCCCGCGGACGTCGCCTTCACGGCAGGAATCCTGCACGACATCGGCAAAGTGA
>JACPZR010000146.1 GCA_016195395.1 Spirochaetia bacterium | reverse complement strand
GTAGGCCACTGGGTGTGGGGAGGATCCTTTGAAGGACAACCCACCGGCTGGCTTGCAAAACTGGGATTCATTGACTTTGCGGGCTGCACAGTGGTGCACCAAACGGGAGGGGTGATCTCGCTTGCGGCTCTTTTCATACTGGGCCCGCGGATGGGCCGCTACAACGATGACGGCAGCGTTAACCGCATCACGGGCTCCAATCTTCAGACATCTGTGATCGGCGCAATTCTCTTGTGGTTCGGATGGATCGGCTTCAATGGCGGTTCCACATTGAGCCTCAATAACGACGTCCCCGCAATCATCATGCGCACAACGCTTGCGGGAGCTGCGGGACTCGTGGTAACACTCTTGATCGGTTGGCGGCTCCGCGGCTATCCTGACGTCAGTCTTGTGGTGAATGGGGCGATCGCCGGGCTCGTGGCGGTGACGGCTGCGTGCGCGTACGTGAACACTTGGCAGAGTGTGGTCATCGGCGCGGTGGGTGGAATTGTGATGCTTGCGCTCGAGTGGTTCCTTGATTCGCGTCAGATCGATGACGCGGTCACCGCAATCCCGGTGCATTTGGGAGCAGGCTTATGGGGAACGCTTGCGGTGGGAATCTTTGGCGACCCGGCGCTCCTGAAGACTGGACTATCCCGCGAGCACCAGATTCTCATACAGGCCGGAGGAGCGCTGGCCTCGGGCCTCTTCGCCTTTGTTGTCGCGTATATTGCCATCGCCGCGTTGAACCGTATTCATCCCATCCGTGTAGGGCCCGAAGAGGAAGCGATTGGTCTGAACGTTGTGGAACACAAGGCGTCCACAGAGATGTACGACTTGTACCGGACGCTGGAGGAACAGGCTAGAACCGGGGATTTGACGCTCCGCGCGCCCGTGGAACCGTTTACAGAGGTGGGCCAGATAGCGGACCGCTACAACAACCTCCTCGACAGCCTGGAAAAGAACCTGGTGGCCCGGAGCGAGTACGTGAACATCCTGGATAACGTGAGCGATGGACTCCTCCTCATTGACGCCTCCGGAAACATTGGGCCGCACTATTCACAGGCGCTCGAAACTATCTTTGAAGAAATGGGCTTGGCGGGGAAGAACTTTGCGCAGCTCCTGCGCGCCCGGATGCCGGAGTCGAAAATGGAGGCGGTCTCTGAATTTCTCCGGCTGATGTTTGACGCCAATACCAACGCGCAGACGATCCTTCGATTGAATCCATTGACGGAGGCTGAACTGCTCATTGACCTTCATAACGGGCGTTTTGCCGCCAAGTTTGCCCAGTTCTTTTTCAAGCGCGTGATGAAAGGCGACCGCGTCGCGTCGCTTCTGGTAATCGTCAGAGACGTTACCCAGCAGAAGAAGATGGCCATGGAGTTCAAGGAGACACGCGATTCCCAGCGCTCTGAGATGGAGCTCTTTTCCAAAGTTATCCAGATTGAGCCCGCGCTCTTGGCCGAGTTCATGGAGTCCTTTCTCTATGGGTTGGATTCGGTCAACGAAGTCTTGGAATCCAATTCTAGGGATTACGCAGCCTGCCTGGATCAGATCCTGCGTGCCGTCCATCTTCTGAAAGGGGACGCGGATACGCTGGGCCTTGATTTCATCGCGGAGCAGGCGCATGCCTTCGAGGAGCAGATCAGCGAGGTGAAGGGACGGCCGGACATTGGCCCGGAAGATTTCCTGCCGATTAGCATAACGTTTCGGGCATTCAAGGAGCTCCATGACCGGCTCGACGGGATTCTTTCCCGCGTGGCTGCGTTCCAGAACTCTTTTACGTCGGGGCGGTCCAATGGAAATGCGTCGCTGCTCCCTTCGCTCCAAAAACTCGTAGACCGGCTGGCGTCGAGACATGGTAAGCAGCTGGAACTCGATACCGTCGATTTTGATTTCCTGAAGCTGCCGGAGGCGCTGGGACGGCCGGTGCGGGAGGCGCTGATTCAGTTGATCCGCAATTCCGTTGCGCACGGAATTGAATCCACAGAAGAGCGGCTGGCCGCTCACAAGCCGCCCGCAGGAGTCATAAGCATCAGCCTCAGCCGCGGCACGGGAGGTGTACAGATCACGTACTCCGACGACGGGCGCGGTTTTGATTTTGAAGCCGTACGACGCACCGCTGTCTCCGCAGGAGCCGTGTCGAAGGAAGCCGCAGCCTCGCTTTCCAACCGTGAATTGGTCTCTCTGGTATTTTCGCCGGGGTTCTCTACGGCAGGGAAAGAGACGATGACAGCGGGCCGGGGTGTGGGACTGGATGCCGTCAAAGATATCGTGAAAAGTCTGGGGGGCCGCATCGCTTTCCGCAATAGACCGGGGACTCTCTGCGAATTTAGAGTCACGCTTCCCCTGCCCCGCCGGGATGGTGACGCTTCGTGAGCGCACAGCCTAACGTACCGGATAACGTCTACAGGACGTTATTTCTCGACAGCCAGGCGGGAATGTACATTTCAACCACGGACGGCAGATTCTTGGACGTCAACAAAAGCCTTTGTCAGATGCTGGGGCTGACCCGAGAGGCATTGATGGACCGTGCGGTGGAGTCCACGTACGAACTCCCCGCTGAGCGCAGGCGTTTCACATATGAGATCGAGTCCAACGGCGCGGTCAGGAACTTTGACATCCGGCTCAAAACAAGCTCCAACCAGACCTTGCTCTGCACGCTGGATGCCGTGATCTGGCGCGACGACCAGGGCGCCATCGGCGGCTACGTGGGAATCATCCGCGGCCGCTCCATTGGGGGCGGTTCTCCCATGTTTCCATTTGATGATGAACGTTTTATCCTGGCCATGCGCGGCTCCAACGACGGCCTTTGGGAATGGAACATCCGGAGAAAACGCGCACACTTCTCGCAGCGCTGGAAAGCCCTGCTTGGCTATGCAAATTCGGAAATCGGGGACAGCATGGATGAATGGTTCAACAGGGTTCACCCTGAGGACCTGCCCAAATTTAAACATTCTCTCGCACGTTATCTGAAGCGCGAGGCTCCGGTATTTTCCTGTTACCACCGGATGAAGCATCGAGACGGCACGTACGGCTGGATGATGGGACGTGGTGTGGCTGAATTTTCCGACTCGGGCACAGTTGTGAGAATCGCAGGCTCGCTGACGGATGTATCAGGCCACCTGAGTACCATTGAGCAGCTGAAAACGCAGGAATCGGCCTTGTCGAAAAAGAATGAAAGGTTGGAGCGTGATCGAGAACTCCTGTCGCGCTACTTCCCGGAAGAATTGGTGGAGCGCATCACAGAAAAGGACGCAGCCCCGCTCAAGAGCGTCACCTCGCGGGCAGCGGTAATTTACCTGAAGTTGAAGGATTCGATTCCGATTCTCAACGCACTCAAGGCGCAGCGTTTTGCGGAACTGTTGAACGACTTCTCAACAGACGTTTTGGATCTGGTATACTCGCACCGGGGCTCCGTCAATCGTGTGTTGGGCGACTCGATCCTGATAACGTTCGGCTGCCCCGTGTCCTCCGGAACGGACGTGGACGACGCGCTGGAGTGCGCTCTGGACATCCGCCGCTATATGCGTGTCTTCAATGACGTCCGGCCGGAGGGGTTGACGCAGAATCTCCGTGTTGGAATGGGACTCGCGTACGGCGGGGTGTTCGCGGGAAGCATTGGGTCCGTGCGCCGGATGGAGTATACGATTCTGGGTCCCGCCGTGAGTACTGCGCAGATTTTGATGGAACGCACCCTGGCGAGCGAATACGACATCCTGATTGGGCCTGACATGGCGGGTACGCCCGCCGGGACACAGGCTGCGAGGCCCACGGAACTTAAGAACATCTATACGGTCATTGATCCACGCGATGAGTCGCCGGGCGCGCTGGCTCCGTCGGCTTCGCGTGCCGCTATTGCTTAACAGCGTTAGGCGCTGCCATTGTTAGTATTTGGTAAATCTGGAACGCAGTGCGAATTGTTCTTTGCAGCCCATGAAGCCTGCCGCAAAGCTGGGCCGCCGTATGACTCTGGACTTCCAAAACGCGCGTATTCTCGTCGTGGATGACCAGAAAGCCAATGTGGAGTTGATCGAGAGAATCCTCGCTCATGAGGGTTACAAAAACCTGATGTCCACAAACAGCCCGGATGAGGGCATACGCATAGCGCGCGAAACCGACCCCGATCTCTTGATTCTTGATCTCATGATGCCGGAGGTTGACGGCTTTGCCGTGATGAGCGCGCTCGAGGCGGATAAACGCCCTTTCCATCCCATCCTCGTCATATCGGCCGCAGGCCAGCAGGACCTCAAAACCAAAGCCCTTCAGTGCGGAGCGCGTGACTACTTAGACAAACCGTTTAACCGCGCAGAGCTGGTTTCCCGTGTCCGCAATCTCCTGGAAATCCGACTCCTGACCCGGCAGATGGAAAGCCAGAACCGCGCCTTGGAAGACGAGGTGGACCGTCGCACGCATGCGTTCATGCGTGAATCCCTGACGGACCAATTGACGAGCCTTGGGAACCGATATCAACTGGAAGTGGACTTACTGAAGAATGCAGCTGTGGATCTTTTATGTTTGAACATCGAGGCATGGAGTGAAGTCAGCTACGGGTACGGGGCCGAGGTGGCGGATAACGTTTTACGCACATTTGCAGACCTCATCCGCGGCTTCCTCATCGCGGGAGAGAAGGCCTACAGGTACTCTTCAGATCAATTCATCGTCGCCTCCCCCGTGGCAGGGCGCACGGAAGACATTGCGGAATTCATCCAAAACAAGATGGAGTCAGAGCCCATCCGTGTCAGCGATATTGTCGTTTACCTGAACATTTCTACAGGACTGGTTACAAGGGATGCGCCGGACATTCTAAAGAAGGCGGACATTGTGCTACGCGCCATCCGGGGCCAGGGCTTTGTGGCCATCGGCGGGTCTCTGGACGACCATCATGCGGAAGAGAAGTTCCGGGAAAACCTCAAACGCTCCCGGCGTGTGGTGGAAGCCATAGGGAACGGCGGATTTGTGCCGCACTTTCAGCCGATCCGGGACAACAAGACCGGCCGGATCGAACGTTATGAGTCACTGGCGCGGATGGTTGTGGGGGGTGAAGTGTTCACACCCGCCTTCTTCTTGTCTGCTGTGCAGCGCATGGGCATGGGGCACCTTCTCACAGAAACGATGGTCCTCCAGTCTTTTGTCAAAGCCGCCGCGTCGGGCCTGTCGGTGAGCCTCAATCTCTCTGTGCACGACTTCAAACGGGGGAATCTCCTTGAAACCGTGACGAGGGCCATGGATGCCACCGGGATGCCGGCCCGGAACGTTATCTTTGAAGTCCTTGAGGACATCAACACGCTGGAAAATCCGGCCGGGATGGCAATGATGGAGGCGCTCCGAACACTGGGCTGCCGCATTGCCATCGACGATTTCGGAACCCATTACTCAAATTTCGTAAGTGTATTGGACCTTGCTCCTGACCTCATAAAGATCGATGCTACGTTCATCAAACAGCTTCCCACTTCAGAACGAAGCTACCAGATCGCCCGCGCCATCACGGGCTTTGCCCACAGCTGTGGGGCACAGGTCGTGGCCGAATACGTGCACTCGGAAGAAGTGCAGGCGAAAGTACTGGAGCTGGGGATTGACTATTCCCAGGGAGAGCTGTTCGGGATGGCCGCCGCGGAATTTCTTTCGAACGGCCGCTGAGTTCAACTCCGTGAGGCTTCTACTTCCTGGTCCACAACCTGCCGCACCTGCGCAAACAATTTGATCAGTTCCTCACGCACCGGCCTGTGGTCCGCCACGAACGTGGCGAAAACGGTGCGGTAGTACGGTTCTTGTTCCACCATGCGGAAACCGTGCTGCGACATGATGTCCGCCACGCGTGGCAGATGTCCCTTGTT
>JACPZR010000129.1 GCA_016195395.1 Spirochaetia bacterium | reverse complement strand
CCTACCACCGGATAGACGAGGCCTGAAAAAACGAAAGTGATCACGATGTAGGCCGAATATCGAATCCGTTCCGCCACCGCACCGGAGACAATCGTAGCCGCAGTGGAACAGAACATGGCGTGAAAGAGGAAGAAAACCGTTATCCAGACGGCGCTGAAATCCGGCAGAAAGTAGCTGGTTCCAAATACACCCCAGCGGCTGGCCCCGAACATCAGACCAAAACCAAACGGCCAGAAGGCGGCCAGCGAAATGCCCAGATCGGTCAGCACTTTGACCGCAACGTTGATGGAATTTTTGGAACGCGTAAGCCCTGTCTCAAGCATGGCAAAGCCGGCGCGCATGATAAACACAAGCGCGGAAGCGACGATAATCCAGAGTATGTCAACCTGTGTCTTTTCCATCCGTCAACTCCGCCGCTACTCCAACCCAATCCCCAGGTAGCACTTATGGGTGCGCCATTCGATGGGGACAAGGAAGACAGAGTTGGCAAGCCGCACGTCGATATCCGTAGCGTTACCTTTGACGATCATCGGCACTGAAATCATAAACTCAGGGCCGAACGTCTCGCGCACATTCCCGGCGATTGTGTTCGTCATTTCTCCCACAAGATCGTACAGGCTTTCGTCGTCGTGACTGCCTTCTCCCAGGATCTGCGCGGCAAAATCAATCATGAGAGCCCGCGGGGCCGTGAAGTAAACGGCGCCACGGCGCGCTCCTGAAATGCCGATTGCTCCTGTAAAATCCGAAAGCGGACTGTCTTTGCGTTTAATGGAAGGCAGTCCCATGCGGGACGGCTCACCGGAGACAGTCTCAAAATAGGTCATGACGACCTTGATGAATGTTCTGAGCTCTTGTTCTGTCATACGGAGGCTCCCGCGATGCGTCGCACTTCTTCGAGCAGCAATGCCTCCGTAATCGGTTTTGGGAGAAATCCGCGGGCGCCCTTCTTGAGCGCAAGGAGCCCCGTGTGCTGGTCGGACAGCGCGCTGATGATGAGCACCTTGGTGTCCTTTTTGATCTGCATCATCGCGTCGAGGCAGGCGAGGCCGTCCATCTTGGGCATCGTGATGTCGAGCGTGACGAGATCCGGCAGGTGCTGTCGGAAGATGGTCAAAGCCGTCTCCCCGTCGCCCGCGGTGCCGACTAACGTCATTCCCAGCGGCCCCAGGTATTTTTCGATCGCCCGGCGGACCACGTTTGAATCGTCCACAATTAGAAGCCGCATTTCCGCATCCCCATGAGTAGTGCGTTGCAAAAACCGTGCCATCCCCATCAGCGCCTCGAAAGCGAAAATGCGGCCTCTTCACCGGGCTTTTTGTGGGGATTTTGGGCACTCTGGGGCCGACGTGGGCCCAGTGAGGATGAATGCGGGGAAGCACGACTACAGCGGCGTGGACCTCGTGCGCGCCTCCGCGATTCTCTTGTCAAATGCTTGCAGTTAACATTTGACAAAAAGTAGGCGTCAAAGCGGGGTGTCTCCTCGTTCTTGTTCAGGAGCCACGGAGGTTGCTTTGATCGATGCCGTAAGATCCACTTTGTATTGGATGGTGTTCTGGGCCCTTTCGCCGCTGTTTGTGCTCGGCGGACTCGTATGTCTCCTGTTTGGGTCTGCGGCGGGGGCCCATGTCTTTCACGTATGGTGGTGCCGTTTAATGGTTTTCATCTCGCCCGCGAGGTTGCACGTGATTCATCCGGAGAGATTGAACCGCACGCCGCCCGTAATCTACGTTTCCAATCACGAGAGTCTGTTTGATGTGCTCATTGTGGGCGCCGTGCTGAAAACCCAGTACAGGTGGCTCGCCAAAGACTCCTTGTTCCGTATCCCAATCCTAGGCCGCGGGATGAAGCGCACAGGCTACATTCCCATTGCCCGTGAAAATAAAGACGCCGGGATGAAGAGCCTCTACAGGGCAGCAGAGCGCGTGAAGGCCGGGATTTCTGTGTTCATCTTTCCGGAGGGTACGCGCACCAAAACAGGCAAAATGCTGCCGTTCAAACAGGGAGCGTTCATCCTCGCAAAGAAAGCTGAGGTGACAATCCAGCCGCTCACCATCCACGGGACCGGTGCGTGCCTTCCCGTTCAAAAAGGGCGCTGGATCCAGCGCATATACCGGGGCGATGTGTTTGTGACCGTGCATGAAGCCATCGCACCGGAACGTTATGGGGCGATGTCTGCTGCGGAACTGTCAGACACAGTGCGAAACGTTATCCAGTCAGGCCTTCCCGGAACGCAGACGGTAACGACGCAGGGAGACCAGAAATGATTCAGCTTCTCTTGAACGGCGCACTCCTGACACTGGGATTGATGTTCTTCCTCTGGCTTCTGAGCCTGATGTTGAGAAATGCAAGCATTGCGGATATTGCGTGGGGACCCTTCATGGGACTGCTCGCCGCTTACTATGTATGGGAGAATCGCATCTGGGATGCTCCCATGCTGATAACGCTGGCGGCAACAGCGCTCTGGGGTCTGCGCCTGGGCTTCCACATCCTGATGCGCAACGCAGGCAAAGGAGAAGACTACCGCTATGCGCAGTGGCGAAATGAGTACGGAGCCGTCTGGCCGCTTCGAAGCCTCTTCCAGGTTTTTCTCCTGCAGGGCCTCATTCTCTGGATTCTCTCGTGGCCGCTCGGCCGCGCGTCCCATTCACAGAGCGATGTGACGTGGCCCATCTGGGGTGCGGGGATGGCGCTCTTTACCGTGGGATTTCTGTGGGAGAGCGTGGCCGATTTCCAGCTGACTCTTTTCAAGAAGGACCCGGCGAATAGAGGAAAGCTGCTGACCACGGGGCTCTGGCGTTATTCAAGACATCCCAACTATTTCGGGGAAGCGGTGGTATGGTGGGGGTTGACGCTCGCTTCGCTCGGCATCGGCACGTTCGACGTCCAATCCCTCTGGGTTCTCGTGAGTCCTTTCATGATGACGTTTCTTCTGCTCAAGGTATCCGGTGTGGCCATGCTCGAACGGGGCCTTGCCAAAACAAAACCTGGGTTCGAGGAATACATGAAATCCACGAATGCTTTTATTCCGGGTCGGCCGCGGCGGTGACATAAGATTGATTATCGGAAGTGCCGCGGCTCCATTCGAGTAGCGCGACCTCAATGCCCAGGTGAGTCCATGCTCCCCGCGTACGGCGTCAGCCGGCGGGGCGCAGGAAGTTATTCATCCAATAAATGATCACGCCTGTCACGGATACGTAGAGCCAGATTGGGTACGCATAACGCGCCAGCCGCTTGTGAGCTTCGAACCGTCCCCGAATCCCGAGGACTAGCATCCACAGAACCAGCGGCCCCACCACCACAGCGAGCACCGTGTGGGTGGTGAGAATCACAACAAATAACGTCCTCACCCAGTCGTTTCCCGGAAAGCGGGTGTGGCCCGCCAGCGCCGTATGCGTTCCGTAGCCCACAAGAAAGAGACATCCCGTCAGAACCGCCGCTTTCATAAGGCGTGGGTGCATAACGCGGTCGCCCCTGCGGATGGCCAGAAACGCCCAAACGATCAAGACCACGATCACAGCGTTCAGAAAACCGTTCACATGTCCCAGCGCCGTAAGCATCGTTGTCTTCCCGCGCCGAAGTCGATAGCGCGCAACGATAATTCATCGGAAAAACGCAGGGCTTGAGAGACATTCTCAATATCGGTATTTTCTTGGTTGACTAATTACGGATATCATCCTCTTGAATACGAATCTCATGAGCAACTGCCGAAAAATGGGCCGCGTCGTTCTAGTGGGTGCCGGTCCGGGAGACCCGGAGCTCTTGACGTTGAAAGCCGTCCGCTTTCTGGAAGCCGCAGATGCCGTTGTGTACGACCAGCTTGTAGGGTCAGAGATTCTCCATCACTGCCGGTCCTCGGCTGAGCTGATCTTCGCCGGAAAAACAAAGGGAAATCACACACTGCCGCAGCATGAGACTAATGCTTTGCTCGCGGATCTTGCTTCACGTTATGCGCTGGTGGTGCGGCTGAAAGGCGGGGACCCGCTTGTTTTTGGACGCGGAGGCGAAGAGCAGGAATATCTGCAGTCGCGGGGGATCGAGTGTGACGTTGTGCCGGGGATCACAGCAGCGTCCGGAGCCGCGGCAAGTCTGGGCCTTCCCCTCACCCACCGCGACTCTTCTTCACAGATCTTGTTTCTCACAGGACACAAGCGGAGCGACGGGGATTACGCGCATTTCCGCGGCCTTGATCTGTCCCGCCAGACATGCGTGGTCTATATGGGCCTCACCATTATCAGTGACATCATCCTCAATGTCTCACAGGATGCGGCCAATGTTGACGAGCCCGTCTGCGTCGTTTCAAATGCAACACGTGCCAACCAACGTTTTGTTACCGGGACCGTGGGCAATATCCTCGGGCGCGTACACGATGCCGGCATCGACTCGCCGGCGCTGGTCATCATGGGACGCGTTGTAAATCATCTGAACAAGAGAGAAGCCCTGCGCACTCTGTCCCTTGCGTCGCTTCAAGCGGAGAAAGCATGCTCCCCATAACGGACAGCCTCCATCAGATTCTCGAGCACGACTCTCCAAAGACCGATACGGCCGGACGCTATCAAGCGAATCCACCTCCTGTCGTAATTTGGAACGTCACCAACACCTGCAACATGGCCTGCCCGCACTGCTATTCAACCGCCAAGCGGGCCGTCAGCGCCGACGAGCTTTCCCATGAAGACGCGCTCCAACTTGTGGACGACCTGGCGGCGGCCGGTATCCGTGTGCTCATTTTCTCCGGCGGTGAACCGCTGCTGCGTCCCGACCTCTTTGATCTCATCCAAAAAGCCAACGAACAGGGCATCCACTGCCAGCTTTCAACTAATGGCGTCCTCATCGATCCGGCCGCGGCCGGGCGTTTGAAATCGGCCGGTGTGCGTTATGTGGGCGTGAGCATTGACGGCCTGCCGGACGTAAACGACACGTACAGGGGCCTTGACGGAGCGTATGAACGCGCCCTCGACGGGATTCGTAACAGCATGCGTGCTGGAATCAATGCCGGTCTCCGCATCACCGTCAGTCGTATCAATGTGTCTCACGTTGATTCCCTTCTGGAGCTGTGTATAAAGGAGAATATCCAACGCTTTTACGTATCGCACTTAGTGTACAGCGGACGGGGAGCAGGTTTTTCACGAAACGACCTCTCTCCTGACGAAGCCCGCGCTTTCGTCACACACCTCTTTGACCGTGCCTTGGAGTTGGTAGAGCGTCGATCTCCGGTGCGCATCGTTACGGGTGGAAACGACTCTGACGGTGTCCTTCTACTTCTATACGTTATGCAAAGGTACGGCGAGGCCGCCACCGCGAGGCTCCAAACTCTTCTGGCCCGCCGCGGAGGCAACTCGGCCGGTGAGAAAGTCATCAATATCGACCACAAAGGAAACGTACACCCTGACCAGTTTTGGCGCAGTGTCAGCATGGGAAATGTCAAAGAAGACTCCCTTCTCTCTATTCTGAAAAGCCCCCTCGTTGAAACGCTCCGCAATCGCACACGTTATCTAAAAGGAAAGTGCGCCTCCTGTGCGGCGCTCCCGCTCTGCCGCGGATCACACAGAGAACGCGCGGAAGCGGCCTTTGGTGACATATGGGCGGAAGATCCATCCTGCATCCTGACAGATCAAGATCAGAACATACTCGCTGCGCGGGAAAACGCAGCCGCTGGAGCAACAGCATGAAACAATTCTTACTCTTATCATTCTCTTTGGCCGCAGTCCTCTCGGCCTGCACGCCCACAGCCACCGTGGGAACACGCGTCTTTGTTGTGGAGCGCGCGGGCGGGAAGCTCGCCGTCATCGACTATGCAAAAATGGAACTCATCACTAAAATCCAGACGTCAGCCGGCGACATGCGTCATGCGAGCATGGTCTTTGATCCGGCGCTCCGCTACGGCTACGTGGCCCTGCGAAACGGAGTTCTTTCAAGGATCGATCTTGCGCGCCTGAAAGAAGCGGGTAGTCTCCAGACGTCAAAGAATTCCATCGGCATTGCCATCTCGCGCGATGCGCGCACGGTGGCCGTTGCTGAATACGACCCGGGCGGGGTGACAATCGTTGACCTCGAGTCGTTCAAGATCGCCAAGTCAATCCCGGCAAAAACCACGTTTGAAGGCAAAGAGATCGTTTCGCGTGTCACCGGCATGTCCGACGGAGCTTCCGATACGTTTCTCTGCGGCCTCATGGACGGAAATGAGATCTGGATTCTCGCACCCGGCAAAGAGGGCGGTCCCGCATCGTATGAATTGAAGCACAGGGTATCGACACCGGTTCCCCACCCCTTTGACGCGATCATCACTCCGGACGGACGTTACTACATTACAGCACACATCAATTCGGCGCGGTCTTCCTTGGTGGATGTCAGAAGCGACCACCCATCCGTGCGCGTTCTCGACTACCGCGGCAGCGCCCCCGGCGTTGTTCCACCCAAGATGCCGCACATGGCCAGCTGGGCCGTTGCCGGGGACAAGATCTTTATGCCGGTGGTGGGCGAGCACAGGATCGCTGTTCTTTCGCAGAAAGATTTCTCGCGTATCAGCTCGATCGATCTCTTGGGTTTCCCCGTCTACAGCGTTGTATCCCCGGACGGGACGGAGCTCTGGGTAACGTTCACCGGAGACGACCACGACGGCGACATTCAGATTCTGGACACGGAATCCGGGCGCACAAAGAAGATCATCAAGGCCGGCAAGAAGATCT
>JACPZR010000128.1 GCA_016195395.1 Spirochaetia bacterium | reverse complement strand
TTTGCTGTCCGGGTCCACGGGACGCGCGCAACCCGCGTTGAAATCAAGGATCATGCTCCCTATGGTCACCTCGTCGATCGCGGGGCCGGTGCGCAGCCTTGCTTTCACGCGCGCCAGGAGTTCCTCAAGATCAAAGGGTTTCGTCAAGTAATCATCTCCACCCGAATCAAAACCTTTCAGCTTGTCCGCGAGCCCGTTCTTTGCCGTGAGGAAAATGACAGGGAATGTGTGAGAACTCTGCCGGATTCGTCTGCACACAGCAAATCCGTCGATCTCGCCTGGGAGCATAACGTCTAGTATGCCGAGATCAAAGCGCGCATCCTTTGCAACGTCAGCCAGCGCGGATTCTCCGTCCGCGTGCTCTCTGACGTCGTAGCCCTCCGCTTCCAGGTTCACTCGGATCCCGCGGCGGAGTGAAGGCTCGTCTTCCAGCAGGAGGATTCTGGCCCGTTGTTTGCCGGATTTAGCCATGGGAGATGGGGAGCCTCACTTCGATGATGGTTCCGCGCGGCGTATTGGGAAGGGCCTTCACGCTTCCGCCGGCAGCGCGGATGGATTCGTCCACCAGGTGCAGGCCCAGGCCCGTGCCCCGCACCGGTCGGTTTCCTTTGTGAAGACGGTAGAAGGGTTTGAAGACATTTTTCCGCTCATCCTCAGGAATCCCCAGGCCTTGGTCCGCGAAAGAGATGCACGCAACCGCGCCCCCCTTTTCCAGAGAGAGTTGTATCCGCACCACGGGTTCCTTATCAGAATACTGCACGGCGTTCTGGACAATGTTGTCACATACGCGTCGAAATTCTTCCGGGTCCACAGCCACAAGCGCCGGCTGATCAGCGTTCACAGAAATGCGTATGCCGTCTTTTTCTGTCCGGCGCGACTGGCTTGCCACATAGTCACGGAGCACGGCCGCAATGTCCACCGTCTGCCGGGCCCGCTCAATCCGGCTCCTTGTTTTCCCCACTTGAAGGAGCTGATTCACCTGTGTTTCCAAGCGGCGCACTTCGCGGATGCCGTCGTCGATGAGTTCTTTGGTCTGGGCGGCGGACAGCTTTCGTTTGGCGAGCGTTTGGAGATCCAAGAGAAGGGAAGCGATGGGGGTCTTCAGCTCGTGCGAGACGGAATCGATGAAGACTGTCTTTTCGTGAGCAAGGCGCGACTCTCCCTGCACGGACCTGAGAATACGGAAAGATCCATAGCCCACTACCGTGAGCACAAACAACGTCTCAGAGAAGAGCATGGCCAGTTTGCGCTGCGCGGCTTTGTTACGCTCTTCCACTACTTCCGGCCGGATTTCCCACCGTCCGTTCACTTTGATGAAATCCGGTCCGGCCGGCACGCCCAGCGCCGCCAGTTCCTCCGCCTGCCTGTCCAGCTTCAGCAGGGCCTCCGCATAACGTTCTTGGTTGATATGAAAGAAGATGAGCCACCACGTAAGCTGTGCTGCAAGGAGCAGAAGGAGCCCCGCCACCACAACCCCGGCCGCAAGGAGCGGACGTCTCTGGAGGAAACTTGTCATTTCGTAAAGAAAGAAGCGATGGTCTCAGACAGCGTACGCATATCCGCCTCTTCCATGGGCTCTGATATGAATCCCACTTCATACCCGGAGGGCGCCAGATACACGCCCCGTTCCAGACAGTGACGGTGAATCTGCGCGTACTCTTTCATGGCCTCGCGGTCGATCTTATCTGCTCTGTCCGGGCGCTCCCCTTTGTGGATCCAGAAGATGGAAGCGATGCGGGACATTTTCCACGGGAGATTGCGGGCGTTGAAGTCCTGCTCCAGTTTTTGCCCCAGCCCTTCCAAGCGCGCGTATACGTCCGGAGTCAGTCGCTTCAATTGCGCCAGGCCCGCCGCCATGGCCACGGGATTCCCTGACAATGTGCCCGCTTGGTAGACGGGACCATCTGGCGCCAAATTCTTGAACGTCTCCGCGCGGCCGGC
>JACPZR010000127.1 GCA_016195395.1 Spirochaetia bacterium | reverse complement strand
ATGTAATCTTCAGGGGTAACGACTTCTACGGCCATGATGGGCTCAAGAAGAACGGGTTTTGCCTTGCGGCATCCGTCTTTGAACGCCATTGACCCTGCGATCTTGAATGCAATCTCCGATGAGTCCACATCGTGGTATGAACCATCAAAGACCTCGACTTTCACATCGACAACGGGATATCCGGCGAGAACGCCTGCGTTCAACGCTTCCTGGATCCCTTTATCGATGGCGGGGATGTATTCACGCGGAATCACGCCTCCGACAATCGAGTTCTTGAATTCATAACCTTTGCCGGCCTCATTGGGCGCTACGCGCAGCCAGCAGTGACCGTATTGACCACGACCACCCGTCTGCTTGATGTATTTCCCTTCCACTTCCGCTGTCTTGCGGATAGTTTCACGGTAAGCAACCTGAGGTTTACCGACGTTAGCTTCCACTTTGAATTCGCGCTTCATGCGGTCGACGATGATCTCCAAGTGGAGCTCGCCCATACCGGAAATGATGGTCTGACCCGTTTCATGGTCCGTCTTAACACGGAACGTAGGATCTTCTTCAGAAAGTCTCATCAGCGCGGTGCCCAGCTTTTCCTGGTCCGCTTTCGTCAGAGGCTCAATGGCAAGGTCAATAACCGGATCGGGGAACGTCATGCGCTCAAGAACGATCGGCTTCCCTTCATCGCAGAGAGTGTCCCCGGTGGTTGTGTCTTTGAGACCAACCGCGGCGGCAATATCCCCTGCATGCACTTCATCAATTTCTTCGCGGTCGTTCGCGTGCATCTGCAGGAGACGTCCAATGCGTTCCTTTTTGTCCTTGCTGGAGTTCATTACGTACGAACCCTTTTTCAGGACACCAGAGTAGACGCGGAAATAGGTCAGCTTGCCCACATAGGGGTCAGACATGATCTTGAATGCGAGCGCGGCGAAAGGCTCTTCGTCCGCAGCGTTACGCACAAGCATGGCTTCGCTGTCGAGAGCGTGGCCGTTCACAGCGGGAATGTCAAGCGGTGACGGCAGATAGTCGAGCACGGCGTCGAGAAGAGGCTGAACGCCTTTATTCTTGAACGCGGTTCCACAGAGAACCGGGAAGATCTTCATCTTGATTGTGCCGATACGAATGGCTTTTTTCAGTTCGTCCGTGGTGAGAGTGCCGGCTTCCAGATATTTTTCAAGAAGGGCGTCGTCGCACTCGGCAGCAGCTTCCATCAGTTTATGACGGTATGCGGCAGCCTGCTCTTTCAAATCTTCCGGGATCTCGCGATATTCGAATTTGGCGCCCAGCTCTTCACCGGTCCAAACAATGGCGCGGTCCATGACGAGGTCCACAACACCTGCAAAACCGGATTCTTTGCCGATGGGCAGGTGAAGCGGAATTGCGTTAGCTCCGAGACGGTCTTCAATCGTCTTTACAGAGTAGAAGAAGTCCCCGCCGATGCGGTCCATCTTGTTAATGAAGCAGATGCGCGGAACATGATAACGGTCAGCCTGACGCCATACAGTTTCTGTCTGCGGCTCAACGCCGTTCACACCATCGTATACGGCAACAGCTCCGTCAAGAACGCGGAGAGATCTCTCCACTTCCACAGTGAAGTCCACGTGGCCGGGGGTGTCGATGATGTTGATACGATGGCGCTCGCGGTCCTTATCCGACCCGTTCCAGAACGTGGTGGTAGCGGCGGAGGTAATCGTGATACCACGCTCCTTCTCCTGCTCCATCCAGTCCATCTCCGTGTTACCGGTGTGAACTTCACCAATCTTGTAGGTACGGCCTGTGTAATACAGAATCCGCTCCGTAGTGGTGGTCTTACCAGCATCAATGTGAGCCATGATGCCGATATTGCGGGTTTGTTCTAATGATATCTGACGGGACATTGTTTACCTTACCAACGATAATGACTGAATGCGCGGTTTGCCTCCGCCATCTTGCGTGTATCGTCACGCTTCTTCACTGCGCCACCGGCGCCTTTCACCGCATCCATAACCTCGGAGGCCAAGTTGCGAGCCATAGAGCGCTCCTTACGGGCGCGCGCATAAGACACAATCCAACGAATACCCAGCGAGTGCATGCGCTCAGGGCGCACTTCGACAGGCACCTGATAGGTTACCCCGCCCACACGACGTGAACGGACTTCCAAGGTGGGCTTCACTGCATCGAGAGCCTCGCGGAGCACTTCAATACCCTCGCGGCCGGTCTTCTCTTTAATAATGTCCATCGCATCATAAAAGATGCCTTCTGCGGTGGACTTCTTGCCGCTCCACATCATCGCGTTAATGAACCGAGTAACCTGCGGGTCACCATAGCGCGCATCCGGAGCCGGAATTCGCTTTTGAACTGCTGATTTTCTGCGTGACATATACTTATTCCTGAACCGGCGTTATGCCTTAGGTCTCTTGGCTCCGTATTTGGAACGCGCGCGACGACGCTTCTCAACGCCCAGTGTATCCAACGCGCCGCGAACAATGTGATAACGAACACCTGGAAGGTCCTTCACCCTGCCCCCGCGCACGAGCACAACGTTGT
>JACPZR010000126.1 GCA_016195395.1 Spirochaetia bacterium | reverse complement strand
TTCAAAGGCGGAGACGAGCCGCGCTACTGAAAACTTATCGAGGTCAAGGGCTTTGCGAACGATCTCTTCCAATGGATGTCCGGTACTGTCGCTGCTTGGCTCCGGTCAGGCCGCCGTCGGCTGCTTTTCCGCCACGAGCGCGAACACCTTTTCCATGATGTCGATCAGTTCATAGTCCGACGGTGTAAAGATCCGCTTGATTCCTTTGTCTTTCAGGGCCTGAAAGTCGGGCTGGGGGATGATGCCGCCGAAGATCACAGGGATGCTCTTGTCCGCCCCCGCTTCCCTGAGTTTCTCCATGATCTGGTCCGCCAGCTCCAGATGGGAACCGGACAATATGGAGACGCCGATCACATCCGCATTTTCCTCAACGGCGCTCTGCACGATTTCTTCCGGCGTTAGCCTGATTCCTGAATAGATAACGTCAAACCCGCAGTGTCGCGCGGCAACGGCGATCATTTCGGCGCCGTTGGAGTGACCGTCGAGGCCCGGTTTGCCCACGACCATGCGGGGCCGGTGACCGCTTGAGGTCTGGAACTGTTCAATCTTTGCGCGGAGCGCTTTGACGCGGTCCGTTTCAAGGCTCAACTTCTGTCCTTCGATGCCGGTGGACGGACGGTATTCGCCAAAGACCTCGCGGAGCGCGCCTGCCCATTCGCCCGTGGTGACACGGGCCAGGGCGCATTCAATGGAAGGTTCCATCATGTTGGCGCCGGATTGCGCCGCCGCTTTGAGTTTTGCGAGCGCGGCTTCCACGCGCTTGGGGTCACGACTGGCTTTGGTCTTCCCGAGCGCTTCCATCGTGGCTTTGATCGCCATTGTGTCGATCTTGAAAATCCCGCCGTCCTGGGCGCTTGTCAGCGGAGAGGCGATGCCTTCCGTCCATTTGTTCATCCCTACGACAATCTGCTCTCCCGAGTTCATCCTCGAAAGTCGTTCCGCCATGGACCGCACAAGCGAAGACTTGAGGTAGCCCGATTCCACGGCGGCGCGCACACCGCCCATCCCTTCAATCTTCTCAAGTTCTGTGCGCGCGAGTCCCTTCAACTCATTCACTTTGGACTGCACAACGGGGCTCCCGTCAAACAGATCAGGGTACTCAAGAAGATCCGTTTCGTAGGCAAGAATCTGCTGAAGGCGCAGCGACCACTGCTGGTCCCATGGACGCGGCAGGGAAAGCGCTTCATTCCATGCAGGGAGCTGGAGCGCCCGGCAGCGCGCGTTACGGGAGAGAGTCACGCCGAGGGTCTCGATTAGAATCCGCCATGCATTGTTTTCCGGCTGCGACTCTGTCAACCCCAGTGAATTGACCTGCACGCCGTACCGGAATACGCGGTACTTGGGGTTCTTCACTTGATATCTGTCGCGCGTAATTTCATCCCAGAGTTCTGTGAAGGCGCGCATCTTGCACATCTCTTCAACGAATTTGATCCCGGAGTTTACAAAGAAGCTGATCCGGCCCACGCATTTCTCAAACTGCTCCGGTGTGAACTGTCCGCGCTTCTTCAGGAGATCGAGTATTCCCACCGCGTTCGCCAGGGCGTACGACAGTTCCTGGACAGGCGTGGCCCCCGCTTCCTGCAGGTGGTACGAGCAGATGTTGGATGGGTTCCATTGTGGGGTGTTTTCCAGGCAGTATTCGTACATCTCAGCAATCATGCGGAGACTCTGCTCCGGGGGAAAGATATACGTGCCCCGTGCAAGATATTCTTTGATGATGTCGTTTTGTGTAGTGCCTTGCAGTTTGGATACGTCCTCGCCGCGCTCGCGGGCCAGAGCCACGTACAGGGATAAGAGCCACATCGAGGTCGCATTGATCGTCATGGATGTGCGAGGTCAAAGGCGATGGACAGTCCCGTCTGGCCTTTGGACAGGTTCGACTTATAGAGCTCGTTGGAGGCCTTGGCGCTGGTATGTCCGGCATACGTCCGGAAAATCCACGGCTTGTCCTGTGTTTCCCCGTTTTCATCGTAGAGGCGATGTGCGGCTTTGTCCATAGTGAACCCCTTGAGAACCCTTTATGGATAAAGTCCGAATGACGGAACGCGGCGTCAAGTCCAGCGCAGCTAAGCCCCCTGCACCTGGCGGCAAGGGGAAGGGCGCCCCCAAGATCGTCCTAAAAGGATCGGAGATCCGCAATCTCACCAAACGCCGGCAGAGCGCAGTTCTCGTGCCTCCGGACAGCTTCACAGACAACCGATTTGCCGCCCTCCTTGAGACCCGCGCTTACGCGCCTGACAAGCCGGTTGTGGTGAAGGGAACTGCCACCTTTGAGAACCGACCCGTCACGATTCATCTGTCAAAGCAGCGCGACCGGCTGCCTTGCATGTCGTACGCGGGGCAGCGTTATCCTTTGGATGCGTCTCTTGCAGTGAAAGGCTATCATAATATTCAGTTGGGAGAGATCAAAATCATAGAACACCCGCTGGCCATGATGACCGGCCTGAACTTGATGATCGACTTTGCACTTTCAGAGTCGAGCTTTCCCACGTTTGACTACTGTAACCGCGCCTACTTGGACGCGCTGGCCGGTACGCTCGTCGATGCGGGGGAAGTGCGGAAGTTCACGGTTCGCCGCCCTGTCGCTTTGAAATTTGGGGGAAAGGGATATCTGATTCTTGAGGAAGACGACGGGTCCGGGGCTTTTGTGGTGGATCACCAGGTGTCGTACCCCGGAACAAGCGTTGGAAAGAGCCGGATCGCAGCGCAGATAACGCCTTCGTTTCTGGCCTTTGCCTGCGCCGCGCGCACCCCGTCATTCCATCCCAGAGCAGACGCCCTCCGGTTGTGGGAGGCGTCTGGAAGCGCGGACAACAAAGGGCCCTTTACGCGGGAGAATGTGCTCCTGTTAGACGAAGAGCGGATCTACAATGCGCGCGATGCCTTTTTACACAACGGTGTCAATTACGAATTCATGCTGCACGAGATATTGGACGTTATCGCATGGATCAAGTTCGTGGAGGCGCGGCAGGGAGGTCGTTTTTCTGGACGCATGACGTCTTTCTTGTTCGATCATCACGCTCAGGTGGACGCGGCCCGGTATTTCTGCAGCGACAGGGCTGAAGAACAGGTCGGATTTCGTTGGTTGTGAGCCTGGTGCGCCGCTATTCAAATCCGTCGCGGTAGTGGCGCTTGGTCTTGGTCACAGAGCGGATGGCGCGGTGCAGAGCCTTTTCTTTTCCCTTTTCGCGGAGCGCTCCCAATGGATCTTCCCGGAGATCAAGGTGCTGGGATTCACGCAACAACTTGTGGTAGCTCGCCAGACGTTCTTCAGAGAGATCACCTTGTTCCACGGCGCGGCGCACAGCGCAGCCCGGTTCCATCTCGTGCGCGCAGTCCCGGAAGCGGCAGTGTCCCGCGTATGTCTCGATGTCCGGAAACACCTCGTCAACGGACGACGTGGTTGTCCACAGGGCGAGCTCGCGCATTCCCGGGTTGTCAATGATGGACCCGCCGTTTGGGAGAAAGAACATCTGTCGTGCGGTGGTCGTGTGCCGTCCCCGTGAGTCGGCGGCGCGCACCGCCTGAGTCTTCTGCGAGCCGTTCCCCAGAAGCGCATTGATCAGCGTGGATTTGCCTGCACCCGATGACCCCACAAGGACCCCGGTCTTTCCGGGGCCCAGGAGTTCCGTGAGAGGGGCCAGTCCTTCGCCTGAAAGGGCGTTTACCAGGAATACCGGTGTGCCGGGTGCGGCGGCTTCCGCTTTTTCTTTCATGGTCTGTCCGTGCGGCGTCGTGTCCGATTTTGTGAGAACGATGACGGGAGCAGCACCGCTCTGATGGATCATTACCAGATAACGTTCCAGCCGGCGCAGATTGAAGTCATGGTCAAGCCCCTGCACGAT
>JACPZR010000085.1 GCA_016195395.1 Spirochaetia bacterium | reverse complement strand
GCTCCCTCGACACCCTGAACGCTGCAAAGCGCGGGACGTCACTCGAGGCCGTGAAGAAGGAAGCGGAGAACGGAATTCCGTTGGGACGTTACGGGAGCATCGATGACTTTGGCCGCGCCGGCGCCTTTCTGCTCTCTCCTGCTGCGTCATACATCACCGGCGAGACTCTGATCGTCGACGGAGGGATGGTGAAGACAGTTTGGTAGACAGCCACAACTCTTTTCTCATTGCCTGCTCCGCCCCCTTCCCCTTTCATGAAACAGTCGGAAAAGACGCTGATTAGAATGAAAATAGATTTACACTAGGTCTGGTTTTCCGCTTCTTGATGATAGCGCATTGATTTTTGGAGGTCAAGATGGACATTTTTAGGTTCCCGGAAGGCATTTCCTTCCTATTTCGCTGGGGTCACTTCCTGTTCGGCATTACCTGGATTGGAATGCTCTACTACTTTAACTTTGTGCAGGGCGCATACTTTGCTGAAGCGGAAGCGTCGGCAAAGACAGATGCCACCAAGAAACTGGTGCCCAGAGCTCTCTGGTATTTCCGCTGGGGCGCAATGGGGACGCTTCTCACCGGCCTTGTGATGCTTCTGCTCCTCTTCTCTGTTCCGATGCTCTTCTTCATGGGCGCTACCTCGCACCTTCCGCTGGTAACGGCGAATCCCGGTATGGCGTTCTACGCCGCGGCCATCGCCATCATCGTGCTTCTGGAACTGCACGCTCTCCTGGCAAGCAACGGACCCACAACCAAGGCAATCGAGAAACCCGTCGCTGTAATCCACAGCGGTCTGGTTCTAACCATCGTATTCTACGTGCTCCTTGTACTCCTGTGAGTCGGGCTCTGAAACAAAGAACGATGATTAAAACTGTATCCGGGGGCGCCAGCCGCCTCCGGAACGCAGGCCCCTTCTCCGGCAGCGCGCAGCTCTTGGTACGCCCCGTGACCGTGGTTGCAGCGGCCGCGCTGATATTTGTCATCGCATGCAAGAAACCTCCGGCCAGCGCCGCTGAGCGCGGACGGATCATCTACCAAGGGACCTGCATTGCTTGTCACAACATGGATCCCACGAAGGACGGGGCCGTAGGACCGGCCATCAAAGGCTCATCGCTGGAACTGGTGACTGCGCGCGTTACGGAAGCATCGTATCCTCCGGGATACCAGCCCAAGCGACAGACCAAGCTCATGCCCAAACAGCACCTCACGCAGGAAGAGATTCTTGCCGTGTACGAATTCCTGAAATAGCTGCTTGATGGGTCGGGTGGAAATCGAACTGCCGTCGGTCTGGCATTTTAAAACATCGCTTTCTGTCCGGATCTACGACATCAATTTCGGCGGTCACTTAGCGCATGATGCCGTGGTCTCACTCCTTCACGAGGCGCGGGCACAGTTCTTCAAGTCGCACGGATGGCAGGAGCTCAACATTGAAGGCGCCGGTATCATCATGGCGGACCTTGCCGTCAGTTACAAGTCGGAAGCATTTCACGGCGATCCCCTGCTGATACAGATCACAGCGCGCGATTTCACCTCCAAGGGATGCGACCTCGTCTATCTTGTTACGTTGGAAACGGACGCGCGGGAAGTGGCGCGGGCGAAAACTGGAATTGTATTCTTTGACTATAAAGCCAGAACTCCGGTCAACGTCCCAGCGTCGTTTCTCTCAATCTTTCAGTAGCGGGTTATCGCCGGTACATCGTCTTTCAGCGTCTTGTGCTTGGCTTTCACTTCCCGTGCCCACTCGACGTAGCGCAGATCCCGCGGCGCTCTGAATACAGATCCATCCAATGTGTAGTTCTCCGCCTTGCGGAGGAGCAGATGTCCCAGCTCGTGCACAAAGAGAACGGCGCCTGCGTCCAATAACTGCGCACGCGGGAACACACCGCGCTCCTTTTGGAAGTACTCTCCGGTGGACAGAAACGGATAGAGAGCAAACACTCCCACGGCTTGGTACGGACGAAACTTATTGTTTTCAACAAAGGCCGTTGTCACACCGCCGCGGTTAATCACATAGAGAGGCATACCCGTGTCCGGTCCGGCCAGGGCGGTGTTTGTTACAAGGAAGTCAACGTCGGACTCGCGCAGGGCCAGGCTGGTCCAGTGCGGGAATGAAAGCGACTGGCGGCGGATCGCCGGCGAATCTCTGCCGTACAAGGGCTTACCGTGCAGATCACGTTCCGCGTAGAGCATCCGGAGCTTTTGAAAGAAGTGGGCCGTGATCCCCTGCGCGTAGGATTCTTTGGTTCCCTGCATAACGCCGAAATATCGGGCAAGGAGTTCGGGACTCTTATCATTGACCACGGCGGTGACGGTTTGCGTTACCTCGGCAAGCGTGCCCGGAGCGTCCGGATCCAAATACCACGCTTTGGCCGGATAGGAATACACGGGATGTGAGAACGCATCCTGCCGCTTGGCAAAGAAGGCAGCCATTTCCTGTTTTTCCCGGAGCATGAACCGCACGCGATATCCCAGGAGCCCCTTCGGGTCCGCTTTTGCAGCCGGTCACGGAAAGGAGCGCAATGGTCAGGAGTACGGTGAGTATCGACCGGTGGGGGCGCGGGTCAGCGGTGCTCTTCCACAACGAACTCCGCGAAGAGTTCCTTCTGGTTGTTTCCAACGTCTGCGCCTTCAAAAGGCGTGGGGTAGTTACCGGAAAAGCAAGCGTCGCACCAGCCATGCTCTTTGACTCCTACGCTCATAGCCCCGCGGGCGGCGTCCAGACTCATGTAGCCCAGAGAATCCACCTTCAGGTACTTCACGATCTCATCAACCGTGTGCGTAGCCGCAATCAGCTCCTGGCGGGTAGGAATGTCAATCCCGTAGTAGCAGGGAAATTTCGTGGGAGGAGCGCTGATCCGCAGATGGATCTCTTTGGCGCCGGCGCGTCGGAACATCTTGATGATCTTCCGCGACGTGGTGCCCCGCATGATCGAGTCGTCCACGAGCACAATGCGTTTTCCTTCCACAGCGGATCGGATCACATTGTATTTGATGCGCGCGCCAAAGTCCCGGATCTTCTGCTCCGGCTCAATAAAGGTGCGCCCAATGTAATGAGACCGGATGAGACCGATGGTGTAGGGCAGTCCGATTTCTTCCGCATACCCCAACGCCGCCACGGTCGACGAGTCGGGAACGGCCACCACGCAGTCCGCGTCGGCGGGATGTTCGCGGGCCAGGTATCTGCCCAGGTTCTTTCGGACCTCGTAGACCGACTGGCCGAAGATGCGCGAATCCGGGCGGGAAAAGTAGATGTTCTCAAAAATGCAGAGCGATTCCTTCTTCCGCTCAAACGGAAAGAACGAAGTAACGCCGCTGGCGGTGACACGCACCAGCTCTCCCGGT
>JACPZR010000157.1 GCA_016195395.1 Spirochaetia bacterium | reverse complement strand
GCAGATCGAGCAGCTGGAGTCTCGCAGTCCATTGGATGTAGGCGCGGAAAAGGATTTCCTGCTCGTTCTCGGCTGCAAAGACCTGTACTGCCGGATTGTCAGGGTGCCTGTATGCCTGGGGCCACTGTCGGAATCCGTAAAAGCCCTCCTTAACAAAATGGGCGTAGAGCGCTTCGTACAGGGCGTGCCTGCCGACGGAAGGATCGGACTCCAGGAACTGCTGGAATTCAAGGGCGCGGTGGGTCTCCTGCCGCCACTCTCCCTGGTAAAAACTCTGGAACATAGCGCGCAGCAGACGGAGTTTTGCCGGGATAACGTTGTTGTAATCAATAGCTGAATGCGTGCGGTCCGCAGCATAGCCCCGCGAAAGCGACGCCACTTCAGACGCAATCCCGGGGTCACTGACGCATTCCGGCACCTGGTTCAAGTCGATGTAGGCGGGATTCAAGAACATCCGGCTGGAAGGTGAGTAGGGACTCCGATGGTTGGGCACTTCCGGGAATAATGCGTGAACAGGTGAGAGGCCGAGTACCGACACGCCGCGGACACCAAGACCACGGGCCAGTCGCTCCACTGATCCAAAGTCCCCGATTCCGTGATCCTGTGAATCTGCCAGGGCATATTGCTGGAGGGACACACCCACGGCGCGGCCGCTCTCAATGAAGGGCGGCACGTAACACTGCGAAGGCGTTATGATCAGACCCTGTTCCCAGACCTTGCCGTTCTCCGTGAATCGAAGCGTGTGGTAGCCGAAAGGAACCACGTCCGGCAGCTCAAAGTCAAATGACCGGCCCTGGCGGCCGCTGCCATCCGACGGTCGTTCACGAAACGCCTGCACTTGATACGAAATCCTGGGTCCGCCTTCCAAGATGACTTCGCAGCGAAAAGGCTTAGGCTCCTCCGCGGAGCGGATGGGAATCCGGAGCGGGGCGCTGCTTTCTTCCAGCACCAGCACGGGGTCCATGGGAACCACTCCTGGCCCGCCGGACTCATAGACGACTCCCGGTGTCCGCACGCCCATGGCGTCGAGAATCTCCTCAGCAATGGCATCGCTTGTCAGATGCCGTGTGCCGTTCACATCATGATAGAAGAGCTCCACACCATACGCTACACACAGACGTTCCAATTCCGGGGACATGGATGGGATGAAGGAACATCTGCCCCGCTGCGGCTCAACCTAAACTCAAAGCGAGAAGGAAAAAAAGCGCGCTTTTTGAGGTGGACTGTGAGAGCGCAAAGCCGAAATCAGGCGTTTGCGCGATGAAGGTGCTGATTACAGGGATTCACGGCTTTGTTGGCTCCCACCTGTGCCTGTACCTGCTGGGATGTGGCGACCAGGTATCCGGGCTTGACCGCCGCGGTGTGGCGCCTGCGGACCTGGGCCGATTTGCGGGGCGCGGCGCTGAACCATCGCTAGACACAGTCACTATTTTTCGCGGGGACCTTTCCACCGTGGAGTCCTGCGCCCAGCTCATCCAAGACAGCAGACCGGATGCTGTCATCCACCTTGCGGGTAATGCCTTTGTTCCCGGCGGTTGGACGGACCCAGCGGACATGCTCCGCAACAATGCCCTGAACACGGTCCAGTTGCTGCAAGGAGCCCGCGAGGCGGGTTGGAAAGGCCGGTTTCTCCTGGCCAGCTCAAGCGACGTCTACGGATCCGCATCAGACCTTCCAATCACTGAATCCACGCCGACAAAGCCGGAAAGTCCGTACGCGTCGAGCAAGCTCGCAGCCGAGCAGATGTCGCTCTATTTCCTGCGCGACGGGATTGAAACGTTGATTGCACGGCCCTTCAACCATGCAGGTCCCGGCCAAAAGGAAGGCTTCGTAATTCCCTCTTTCTTGTGCCGAATTCGTGACGCGATGCAGAAGGGGCAGACAGAAATGGTCGTTGGGGATATTGAATCGGCCCGGGATTTTACAGACGTACGGGACGTTGCTCGGGCGTACCGCATCCTCCTGGAAAAAGGCAGGCCGGGCGAGGTTTATAACGTCTGCTCCGGGAAACCCGTGAAAATCCGCGAAATATTGGAGCGGGCCATGGATGCCGCAGGCGCGCGCCTGGCATTCCGCGTTGACCCCGCACTCCTCAGGCCGGAAGGTCCCAGCCAACGCTACGGGTCCGCGGCCAAGATATCAGCCCTTGGTTGGGCTCCAGAACTGGGGCTCCAGAACACCGTTCGGGACACGTGGGAATATTTACAGAACACGGCTGCGATATGAAACAAGGTTTTGCCTTCTTTGACTTGGATTACACTCTCCTGCCCTATGACACGCTCCTGCTTCTTTCAAACTTCGTCCTGAAGCGACGGAGGCTCCGGATTCTCTACCTCTTTGTGTTTCTGCCTGTGGCTCCGCTGGCGCTCATTGGGCTTGTGGGATCGCGCGGCATCAAGCGGGCTTTCCTCAGTCTTCTTGCGGGATTGGATCCAGCCCTGATTATGGAATGGTCGCGCGAGTTGGCGGCAGAGGTGCGCCCGTTGATCCACCCTGAACTGGAGTCGGAAATTCTCCGGCACCGCAGGGAGGGACGCACGCTGGTCCTGACAACAGCAAGTCCGGACTTCTACGTGCGTCCTTTGGCGGAGATGCTGGGGTTCGATGAAGTCCGCGCCACGGGAGTCGACATGTCCCGGCCGTGGAGAATCATGCCGCGCATCCCGGGAATGAACAACAAAGGTAACGTCAAGATCCTCCACATGGCTGGATTGTTCCCGGCTGATGTGTCCTCCCGGATCCGCAGTGAAGTCAAGGGGACAAAAAAGGGCGACTTGTCCTGGTTTCATGTGCCCAATTCGCATTCATACTCTGACAGCCCGGCTGACCTCCCGCTCCTCCGCATCGCGGATCACGGCACATTGATTGATCCGGTTTCCAAGGCTCTACAGGCGGAAGGCGCCGCGCGCGGATGGAATGTCATCCTCCCCAAAGCCAGGGCCACTAAGGGAATCACGCGTCTGTTCATGATGGCCCGACAAATGACCGGAACATACTCGTATCCAAAGGCGGCGTCCTCATGAAGCTGCGGCAGACATGGCTCACGCGCATCGCGGCCATTGGACTGGCGGTCTGGGCTTCATGCACAAACTACTCCACGCAGCAGCAGACGGTGAACCCGCCGATCTTGACGGGGATCTCCGTGGAAGCACCGGGGCATATCATAACGCTTGCGGCCCAGAATATAGAGCCGGGTTTCACGGGTTACCGCGTGTTTACCGGCACATCCGACAGCGCCGCGCGCAGCGCCGTAGTCACCTCCGGCACCGACTGTTTCCTCGCGACGCTGCCCAACCAGCCGATCCAGTACGTCGCCGAAATCAAACCGAATCAGGTAACGGTGACTCCGAGCACATCAACCACCAGCACGCGGCTTTGCGCGGCGCCTCTGCAGTTGGTGTCGGGACAGTATGTTGCTATGCGGGCCCTGATTTTCAGGGATTTTACAAGCGTGGACACGAGCATTTCTTCAAACACTGTCATAGTCCCCTGACAGTTCTGTCCTTTCCCCTCCTTTGCGAGAATTTTCAGAACGCGGCAAGGAGCGCGGGGTTGTCCGTAAAGAGGCCTTGGACATTGGGAAGAGCTGCCAGCCGGCGCGCTTCATCGGTCTCGTTAACAGTGTAGACGTGCAGTTCATAGGAGGCGAATCGTTCCACATCGTTCTTGGTGGACAGCATGCTTCTTGAAATGTGTACCCGCCGGGATTTGAGGCGCTCCCGCATCTTCTCAAAGTCCGATGTCTTTTCAAACAAGTAGCCGCCGGTCCAGCCCCTGTCAATCGCCGCGTCCACAACGTTACTCCGAAACGATGAAACGACAGGGCGGCGGAATTCCCGGATCCTTGGCGCAATCGCCTCAAGCGTCTGCGGGTCGTCTTTCACTTCCAGGTTGATCGTCAGGTCTTTACTCGCGTAGCGGTCCGCGAACTCGTCGAACGTTATGAGGTCGGGACAAATGCGTCGGAATTCCGGGAGAGTCAGGCGGTTGATCTTCGTGAAGCGGCGGAACTGGCGCCAGAGAGAAAAATCATGAAATACGACGATCGTGCCGTCCTTCAGGCGGAGCAGGTCCAGTTCAAACGCGCTGAACCCCCGCGAGAGAGCGGAGTCAAATGCGGCCGCCGTATTCTCGCGCGCTTTTGCAGTAGTGTCACCCCTGTGGGCGTAGATGGTGAGCTGTTTGTCCATGATGCGTTGTGCGGGAATGCATAAACCCGGTGACCCGGCACTGGAGGTGACGCGCCACCGGAAATACCGGCGTGGACTGTGCGGCCTGCGGCCGGGTCAGCGCCTTCTGTTTCCGCGCATTGCTTCGCGGTCGTCGCCGTCGTAGCGGTTATCGCGCGGCTGCTGGTCGCCACCGCCGCCGCCTTCCGGCCGCGGACCACGATCCTGACGATCGCGCTGGTTTCCACCGCCCCCGCCCTGGTTGAACTGACGGCCGCCCCGGCCGCCGTCACGGCGCCGGCTGCGATCGTCGCGCTCACCACTGGTTTCGTCAGAAGATGCGCGCGTGAAAATCATTTTGCCTGCTGCGGTCTGGATGATGGAAGTAACGTTTACGCGCGTGGATTTTCCCACCAAGCCGCCGCCATTTTCCACAACGACCATGGTGCCGTCTTCCAGGTAGCCGATCCCTTGATTTTCGTCTTTGCCTTCTTTGATGATGTCGATCAGGATATCTTCGCCCGGCAGAACAACCGGCTTAAGGGCATTGGTCAGGTTGTTCAGGTTCAGCACCTCTACGCCCTGAAGTTCCGCAACCTTGTTCAGGTTGAAGTCGTTCGTCACAAGCTTGCCGCCGGTTTCGCGGGCCAGTTTGACGAGCTTGGCGTCCACTTCCCGTGTGTCCGTGTAGTCGGCGTAGCTGATCTTCACTTTTACCGTATCGTTCTGTTGAAGGAGGTTCAACATTTCAAGGCCGCGCCGGCCGCGGTTGCGCTTGATGGGATCCGGTGAATCGCTGATCAGCTGAATTTCGCGCAGAACAAAGTTGGGGATGATGAAAGGCCCTTCGATGAAGTTGGTCTGGACGATGTCAAGGATGCGGCCGTCAATGATGACAGACGTATCGAGGATCTTCTCAGTGCTTCCGCCCGGCTCCTTGCCTTCAGCGCCGCCACGGGCGCCGCCCAGGATGCGGAGACCCGGATAGCGGCCAAACTGCATGCCCACGTAACCAAAGAACACCACAGGCACCGCGAAGATGAAAGAGGCAGCTGCGGGAGACGTTACCCCCCATGCTGCCGTCAGCTGACGGAGGAAGAATCCGGACGCGAGGCCCAAAAAGACTCCGGTGGCAGTCAAGAAGAGAAGTTCACCGTCCACCTTCTTGAAGATGCGGTCAACAAAGACGATCAAAAGGGACACAACGACGGCCACGCCTGCGAGTATTCCCGCGAGAGCGGAGTCTGCCTGTCCCTGGATACCGCCCACATATACGACGGCTCCCGCAACGAGTGCGGGTATTAAACGAAAAACAATATTCATAAGACTCAAATCCAAAAAATAGAATTGAGCGCTGTCTGATAGATGGCGGTAAAACTCAGGCGGACAAGACTTCTGATATGAGGTTGCCGGCCTCTTCTACGGTGATGGCCCGTGTTAGAGCAATCTCACTCGATATGAGATTGTAGGCGGATTCATAAAGTCGTCTTTCCATTAGGGAGAGCTCTTTGTCTTTGGCGCGCTTGTACAGGTTCCGGCAAACCTCCGCAACGGAGTAAATGCTGCCGGACTTGATCTTATTCATGTTGTTCTGGTAACGGATCTTCCAGTCTTCTTCTGTGTCGACTTCGTCCTTCCGGAGAAGGTCGATCACTTTCTTGACGTCTTTCCGACTAATAATAGACCGAATTCCGATCTCGAGAGCCTTGTCCACCGGGATCATTACCCGCATCTTGCTGGATGCAATCTCCAAGACGTAGACTTCTTTCTTCTTACCGAGAATGCTCTGCTTTGCGACCGCGCTGATTTGACCCACGCCGTGCATAGGGTATACGACGTGATCCCCGACCTTGAACTTCTCCTGCCTAATCTCCTTCTGCTTCTTGGGCTTTGGAGCTTTAGACACCTTGGGCTTTGCAGGCTTCGCCGCTTTTTTCGGCTGGGATTTTGGCTTTGCCTTCGCCTTTACTGCCTGTTTACCTTTTTTGGCCACTGCCATTCTATCTTCCAGTTCTCAATTGTACATACTCGCAAAAACTTAACGATTGTCAAGCCGTTTTTGAGACGAGCGGAGACCGTCCGGTGCGACTATTTGAATGATAAGAACTCTTTAAGCATTATTACGATATAGATTATAGCATCCAAACGTTAGGCGACGCCATTTGACATTTTGACGCTGTCTGCCAAAAAAATCGTCCGCCACCGGTGGCGGGACATGCCCGTGTCCGATACAAGAATCGTGAGTGGAATGGATGTCACCACAAAGGCGCTGGGCGTTGCCGCCGCAGCCGCCCTCTTCTGCGCCCTGGGTTCCCTTCAGGCGTCGGAAGGCATTGTAGGATCGCAGGTCAAAGCTCAGATCTGGGCCGAACAGGGCCTCCGCCAGAACGACTATTATCTCAAAACCCTGAATGCGGCCGTCAGTAACTACGGCACAGCAACGCAGAAAGCGGCCTTCAAACGGGCCGTCAATCACCAGGTCCAGGCCAAGATCCACTTCTTGAGCTTCAAGTTCGATGTCGCTTATGATGAGGTTCGACGATCGCAGTATCTGATGATCCAACTCTACGAAGACATTGTGGAAACATCCCGCGAGACCACTCAGGGCCGCGTGATCCGCTACGCCGACAAGATCGTCCACTCCCGCAACGTGAAGCTGAAGAAATATCTAACGCTGGGCCTGAGAGCGCTTGAAGGGTCCCGCCTCAAAGTTCTGAACGAGTACAACATGCGTCCGTGGCTCTTCGTTATGCGTTTGGACAATCTGGCGGACGCCATGAAGCTCACCCGCGAAGCGGAACGCTACGCGATGCTCATAACCATCGACTTTGAGTCGATCTGGGAAGTCTGAAGAAGCCGCTTGAGGGCTGGCTCGATGAGGCGGAACCAGCGCCCGTCGACCGGACCTGACCCGTCGCATTTGGACGACTGAAACCCTAACAAGTACTTGCCAGTATGAAGGCCGGTTGCGGACCATCCGTCCCATGGCCGACGCGGACCGCTTCTCCACCGGAAACGCCGAATGGAAACCCTTGATCGGGCTTATCCCGCGCGCTGTAGGGATCATCGGTCGCTTTGCTGCGTTCAGTCTCCTTGTCTTCATTCTGATGACGTTCACGTCCATCACGGTGGTCTTCTTCTGGCGCCTCCTGACCTGGGTGACCGGCATGGACGCGCCTTTTCCGGCCTTCACAAGTCGGCCTAACCTGTTTGAGACAATCGGCGGCGTTTCTGCAGCACTTCTGGTTCCCCTGTTTGCGCGCTTTACATTGGAGAAATTCCGCGAGGTGACACGCAAAACGGTTACCTATGAAGGATTTGTTTCTTCACGAGGCCAGCAGGTATTTGAGGGTGAAGTCACCACAGCGAAAGACTTTAGAATCGCGGCGGGCGGCCGGACTTGGTCGGTCCCGCAGTCCGCATGGACTTCTCTGACATCCGGCTGTGCCTTCCGCATTCACTACGACCCGGTCACCGGCGAAACCTTCCAAATCTACGTGAAGTGACCCGGCGCAGCGGGGCGGAACACTAACGTTTCAGATATCCGTACTCACGATCCAGTGTCTGCGTCAGGCACTGCTTCATTACGCCGCAGTCCGACTGGGACGAAGGCTGCAGACAGTTCTGCATCCTCGCGAAGTTCTTTTCACACCCGCGCAGACAAAGGCTGTCAAGGCGGGCCATGTGGGGTCTTGCTTCGGCCATTGAACTGACACACTGCATCATGGTGCTGCAATAGTTCTGACATACAGCCGCCGTGTCCGCCACGCCCGAATGAGCCTGCTGGTTTGTGACACGTGTGTGCTTGAGAGACGTTATCACGAGGACCAGCAACAGAAAAGCGAAGAACGGCAGGTAGGGAAATATCTGACGTACACCCTCCGGCATTGTATGTAGATGATGCTCTTCTTTCATGGTTTCACTCCGTTGACTCGTAAAGGACAGCTCTTGCGCGCTCTTTGCGCGGGGAACGTCCAAGGAAATCGTCTGCTGTATACTCAAGATCCCACGACTGCACGGGTTTGTAGCGGAATCTCGCCGGCGGCACTGCTGCGTTTTTGTAGACCAGCAGCGGCCGGCCGTCCACACAGCTTGACTCCGCGTGCGGCACGGCGTGCAGAACGTGCGCCTTTGGAAGCGCATTGCGAAAAATCAAACCGTCCCAAGGATTCTCTGAAACAACACACAGGGAAGCGGTCTCCTGAATGCGCCCGGACGCTGGAACGTCGGGCCGGCTGAACGTGGGGATCACAACGTACTGGAGAAAGGATAACAGAAGCCCCGCCATAGCAAGCGCCACAACGCCCAGCGAAAGGTTCGCAGCTTTAGGATGCCGGCCCCCTCTTCTGGAAAGCACAATGCCGTAAAGACAGAGCGCTGCCAGCAGGAACGCAAAGAACACGGACACTCCCAAAGAATGACTGGTTCCGACGTAACCCACGAGGCCTGCACACAGGATCCCTACCGCAGCCAATAGAATCCGATTCCACGCAAGAATGCGCTGGAGCCAGGGCGGCACACCCCGCATGAGTCCAAGACCCACCGCCAAAATGCCCACGGGAATGAGGGGGACAGCGTAATAGTAATCTTTGCGGTTGGGCGTAATGTGAATCAGCGCAATGACAACGACGGCGAAAGCCAGCACACGCCCGGCCCATGCCGCGCGTCCGCGCGCCGGTCTGAAGAGTATCGTGAGGAAAGCCGCCGTCAAAGGAATTGTCAGCGGCATGGAATACAAAAGCCATCCTACGGGAAGAATCCATTCCGGTTGATTTACCGTATTCGCAGAAAATTTGCCCAAGTTTTCCGTGAATACAAAGAACCGCACGAAAGCCTGCCATCGGTCAGAAAAGAGGACAAGAGCGCCGAGCCAGACAACCGGGACCACCGCGGATGACGCATGAAAGATAACGTTATTCAGTATTTCGCCCTTGATTCTGCGCCGGCCCGTCCAGCCGGGTCTGCCCACTGTCATCACGCGCGCGAGCGACATTGTGCCGAGCATTGCCACGGAATAGACCTGAAAGAGAGGGCCTTTCAGAAGGAAGGCCGCGCCGGAAATCATCGCCCCGAGAACCAGCCAATAACTCTTATGTGTTTGAAAGTACGCGAGGAGAAGCACAGCCTGGGCCGTCAGCGCAAATGCCAGCGCGGCCTCCATCATCACGAGCCTGGAGAATTTGAACGCGCCCAAAGTGGTCAAGCTGCCGGCCGCAACGAGCAGCGCATACGGAACGGGGGCGCGGAACAGACGCAGACCAAAAAAGATCGCGAGAGCTGACCCGGTAAAAAAGAGAAGCGAGGGAAAGCGCTCGGACGCGAGACTCACACCAAACAGAAGGTCGCTCCCCATCGCTGCCCAGAAAAGACCCGGCGGCTTGTAGATGTTCATACCCCCGTCAAACTGCGGGAAAGCGTACGATTTCGCGATCAGGCTTTCGCGGACCGTGGCCACGTGCATCTCTTCATCGCCCTGACGGAGCGTTGCCCGCGAACCCAGTGCGGGGAAAAGAAGAACCAGCGACAAAATGAGAAGGATCAGCACAGCGCGGATGTCCGAAATGCGGCGGTCTACGGCTGGAAACCGAAGCCCGGGCAAACTATCCCCGGCGACCGGATCCCCCCGGCGCATAGAACGGACCGCACTTTCCGCCATTTCAGTAAGTAAACGATTACTTACATATTCGTCGCCTGTTTTCAACATTTATTTTTCTTTGTTCTTTGGAGTCGGGGTGCAATTGTTGTTCCCGACAGCAGTGAAACGTGAAGAGTAATGTCAAAAAAAAGCGTCCCGTAGCCAAAAAAAGAAGGCTTTCAAAGGTCCCGTCCAAACGGGGCCGCGAGGGGACGGAACTGGCGCTCATGAGGGCGGGGGTTCAAGCCTTTTCGCGACAAGGATATGACGGGGCCACCACGCGCGACATTGCGCGGCTGGCCAAGGCCAACGAGTCGCTGATCATACGCTATTTTGGCGGGAAGAAAGGGCTCTTTGAGGCGATTCTTGTCAGGGGAAATGAACTCGCCACCAACGATGACATGTGTGTGATCCCAGAGTACGCCTGCCTTCAGGAAATGATCAGCGGATATGTCATGTCGCGCTGTTCTCTTTTCGCCAGACATGCGGATTTCATGCGCGTGGCCGTCACGCAGGTCATCCTGCACCCCGATGTGAGCGGGCGCGTGAAAACCAAATTTGACGCAGAGGCGATTCCTGAACTGATGCGAATGCTGGAACGATTCCGGTCCATGGGACAGCTGGGTCACGATGTGGACACGTTCCGACTGGCCTCAAGTATATCCTCCGTTACATTCGCTATGGGCTTCATGCAGCGGATAGTACATGCGGTCCCGGAAGAGGAAATCGAGAAAACGGTCAATGAATTCGCAAAGCTGCTAGCCCGCGGGGCCCGGCCAGAGACCGCGTAACGCAAAAATTCTTCTTCCCATTTCAGCATACGCCGCCAAAGGTCATTCATCATGGCTGCCTATCGACAGACGGAGCTCTACGGTCTCTTAAACCAGACGTATCCGCCGGTTGCCGCCATCGAAGAAGAACTCCGAAGGACTCCCCCCGCGGCGCTCTCTGAACTTCTCCTTTCTGAGCCTGAGTGTGTTTTCATTGTGGACTACTACTTCCGCCTCTTCCCGAAAGAGATTGCGGGAAGCCTGATCTCCAACCCGGAGTTCAGCGTTGACGCGGCCACCGAACTCTACAACTGCCAGATCATCCGCCACTATCGCTCCCTCTTGGGAAAGGAAAAGAGCCATGACGGATATTCGTCCCTGATGGACTCCTACTGGAGCCACGTTGGGAAGGAACGGCTCCTTCAGATTCTGCGCCAGCAGATCACGGGAAAACGGTCCGACTATTTTTCTGTCATCATGCTCTTACAGAAGATGGACGCGAGCGTGCTGAGTCTCCTGCGCGGTGAGGACGAACACAGGTCCCACGCTATGCTCGATGTCTTCAAGGCTATGGGAAGCAGCGTAAAGACCGTCATAACGTCCAACCTCGACCTATACGATTTCATTTACCGCCTGGCTTTAGAGCTCAAAGACGAAGAATACATTGCGTTCTTGCAGGATTACACGAACCTCATTGTCCAGCTACGCATCGCGGAAAACATGGTGATGGACCTGCAGGACGCCAAAGATACAACAGGAAAGATACCCCTGAAGGCGTTGATCGAGATGGTCCCATCCATCCCCACGGAAGCGCTCCGGATAGCGTTAGAGATGATGCGTGAGCGCGGCCTGATAGACCAGACCACCGTCAAAAGCCTGATTGAATTCAGCCCGGGCATTCATGCGGCTGATGCCCATCATCACACGCGGTAATTCATATCCATGTATTTCTTGAGCAGATCTCCCACGAGACTGCGCACCGGGATGGTGGCCGCCATCCCGTAAACAGGGGCGCTCCCTCCCTTTTCCGCCGGCGTGGCGCGCACATGCGCAACGCCTTCGCGGAGGTCCTTTATGAAACGCAGAGCAACGCCGGGCTGCGTATGCCGCAGCGTTACACAGAGGTGAATACAGGCGGGGCGGTGAAGTCCGTTCAAATTCCACTTACGATGCGTCAGGAAATCCATCAGGCGGTATATGTCAAACTCGGTGGAGCGGAAGGCCACAACAAAGAGCGGGTCTCCCATTACCTCAAGGCCGGGAATCCCGGAAATACCCGCTTTGATCTTCTC
>JACPZR010000156.1 GCA_016195395.1 Spirochaetia bacterium | reverse complement strand
CCATCCGTGGTCCCGCGAGAAAGTCGTGCGGAAAGCCCAGGTCGATTTTGCTCACGTCATCCAGTCGCTTCAGGTGTTCGGCGCTCAGGGTAAAATCCAGGCTCTTCAGATTGTCCTGAATCTGGCTCAGTTTGCTGGCCCCAAGGATGGGGATGACGACCCCGTTTCGTGTGGAAAGCCAGTTGATGGCCACCTGGGCGCTCGTGCGCCCGATTTCTTTTGCGACTGCCTGCGTTTCCCGCGCGATCGCCATGCTCCGTTCGTTCGTGAGCAGCTTCGACTTATTCTTCACAAGGCGCGCATCGGCGTCCGGTTTTCCTTCGTTGAACTTTCCAGACAAGAGGCCGGCGGCAAGGGGACCCCAGGCGAGCACAGCCATGTCGAGGGCGCGTGACATGGGCAGGTATTCGCGTTCCACGTCGCGGTCGTTCAGGCTGTACTTGATTTGGAGGCCCACAAAAGGCGACCAGCCGCGGAATTCAGCAATGGTATTGGCGCGGGAAACGGACCAAGCCGGCATGTCGGAGATTCCGGCGTAGAGGATTTTCCCCTCACGGACCAGATCGTCCAAAGCGCGCATGACCTCTTCCAGCGGTGTGATTCCGTCTGCGGCGTGAACCCAATAGAGGTCTACATAATCGGTTCCGAGGCGATGGAGGCTGGCCTCGATCGACTGCTTCATATTCTTTCTATGATTGCCGCCGGCATTGGGGTCGCCTTGGCGCATATTCAGAGTGTATTTCGTGGCGATGACAAATCGGTCCCGCTCTTTGCCCACGAATTCGCCTACGAAAGATTCACTGGTGCCGTTCGTGTAACGGTTGGCCGTATCGATGAAGTTTCCGCCCGCTTCCGCGTATGCGTCGAAAATTTTCCGACTTTCTTCTTTGGGCGCGCCCCAGCCCCATTCTTCGCCGAATGTCATTGTGCCAAGACACAACTCCGATACACGCAGTCCGCTTTTTCCCAGTAATCTGAAATCCACAACACGCTCCTAGTGATTCCAGTCAAGATACAGCTCGGGAGGTTCTGCGTAAGCAGAAAAAGCATCGTTTGGGCCTGTCAGGCCCGACAAGGGGCATCGCTTTAGAGGGCTCTTTGGTAGACTTTGCGGAATTCTTCTATAAATAAGGCAACTTCGTCGGCAGTGGTGAATGACCCTGTGGAGATACGGAGCGCCCTCATGGCATCTTCACGGCCAAATCCCATCCGCAAAAGCACCTGCGAGGGCTGGCGCGTGCGCGACTTACAGGAACTGCCCGTGGACAAAGCGATGTTCACACGGTCAAGCCCCATCAATACAAAATCCATATTGGACATTTCAGAAAAAACGGCAAACGTAGTATTGGCTGCGCGGGGCGACTTCTTGGCCACAATCGTGGCGCCGCACTCTTTCTCGAGAAATTCTTCCAGCTGTGTTTGAAAGCCGCGGAGCCGCTTTTCTTTCTCCACAAATCGTTCCGACTGCCAGACCGCTGCCGCCGCCAACGCTCCGAGGGCGGGCGTGTTTTCTGTGCCCGCGCGTTTCTCGTCTTCTTGGAGGCCGCCGTGAAAGAGGGGCACGGGCCGTCGGCCGCGAATGACCAATGCCGCAGCACCCGGCCCCGCTCCGATCTTGTGCCCGTTCAACGCCATGCCGTCGAGGGCTGTCCCGTCAAAGGACATCTTTCCCGCAGCTTGGATCGTATCTGATAAGAAGGGTATTCCTGCTCCGTGTGCCGCCGCCGCGAGCGCTGCTGTGTCCTGTATTACCCCCGTTTCATTGTTCACTGCGATGACGCTTACAAAAGCCGGAGCCGCACCTGCCTCATTCTCGGCGCGTTTCACAGCGGCGAGCGCCGTATCCGGCGTTATGATTCCTGACGGGTCCGCATCGATGAGGACGATGTGCAGGCCGTGATCTTCGCAGGCTGCGTAAAACGCGGCATGCTCAAAAGGGGACAGAACGACGGTCTGTCCTTTTTCAGAAAATGTCCGGACCATCTGGTATAACGCTTCCGTGCCCGTGGACACAAAATGCAGTTCGTCCGGGCTGCACCCAAGCACGGTGGCCGTCTGCCGCCTGGATTCCTCCACCCAGCTCTGATTCTTCTGCGAAATGTATGAAATCCCGGAGGGGTTGGCCCAGTTGGCAAAGTAACGTTCCATCTGGCCGTTGATAACGTCGGTCAGAGGCGGGTGTGTGGAATTGTAGTCAAAATAGAGCATGCCGTCCTCTGTTTCATCAGAGCCGGAGGTTTTCGCAGTGTGCCCGGCCGCCGTGTGGCAGGTCCGCCATAGGCGCAAAGCAGTCCGCGTCACGGTGACGGCCCGCAGCCTCAAGAACAACGTGAGCTTTCTCTCTGAATTCCGCGTCCGTAAAGCCGCTGTCTTTCAGGATTATCGCAAGCGCGCGGAGTTGTAGCAGAGCGTCTTCGCTTTTGCGCAGATGGAGGTAGACATCGATCATCCCGAACCGCGCTTCTTGTTCGGTGTTCTTGCTCTTGAGCGCGCCCGCAAAGCGGTTGAGGGCATTCTTGTAGTGTTCTTCGTGGTCGCTCGTTTTTTCCGCTGCGTACGCATGGAGGTGTCCCAGAGTCAGATAGATGGGCGGCAGTTCTTCCGCGGGCGCAAAATAGAGGCGACGGTTCTGCATGCGCACCGCCTCAAGGGGCGAACTGCATCCCAGCTGGAAGAGTTCGGGTCTGCATTTTTGTCTGAAGCTCATTCCCGCGTACTCGGCAAGAGCCTCCAAGTAGAGCGCATTGCCGCGCAGCCGTTCGAGGACAAAGAGTTCCTGTTCATCCACAATATCGTGGGCGGTCTCAAAGTCGGCGTCGTCTTTTGTGAGTTCGTAATGCGCGCGCGCTTCTTGAAAGGCCGCGTAATCTCCCCACGAGAGCACAGCGATGTCCGGCCGGCAGAGCGCTGCCGCGTAGGTACCCACAAGCCGCGGGATTACGGTCATTGTTTTTCCCTCTTCAGCAGGGAGCTCAAAAGCAAACTGCTCCGCATCCAGGAGATCACGGAGTGACGACAACACGCCGGCCCGATTGTCTTTCCAGTAGGCATCCGGCTCAACTACGCTTACGACCGCGTCTGAAGGGCCGCTCACTTTCCAGTCGCGCACTTTCTCCAGCCAGTGGGCAGGCAAAAAGTCGGTCTCCAGTTCAAAGGGTTTGTAACGACACGCTTTGGCCATCAGATCCAGCCGGACACCCGCGTCTTTGGTACGCTCGAGAGCATGTTCCACGTAGGGTTTGGCTTTATGGGGCAGGTCCCGGCCCGGCTCGGGGCGTGTGACAAAGATGCTGGAAATCCGCGCAAGCATGGCGTGGCGGTTTGAGAAGACCAGCCATCCGCCCACAATCCAGACCAGAAGGACCGGGAGGAGGCCCTGCCAGTTCTTCATAACCTGTCGCCAGATCAGCTTGAACATACCGACGCAATCATCAGAGAGCCGCCGCCGCCGTCGCCTCAAAAAAAGCTTCCCCGTGGGGGGCCTTGCAGAGAAAACGCATCCGATGGCTCATTCCAAACGCACAAACGTTGAGAAAAAACACCGCAAGCGCAGAAAGCGCATTCGTCAGAAACGGCTGGACTCACTGGCACAGAAAAAGAAGTGAAACACCGCCCGCTCCCAATCAT
>JACPZR010000136.1 GCA_016195395.1 Spirochaetia bacterium | reverse complement strand
CTGATTGACGAGATAGACAAAGCGGATGCAGAATTCCCAAACGATCTGTTGTTGGAGTTGGATCAGATGGAATTCGTCATTTCGGAAACGGGCCGCAGGGTCCAATCCGTGCACCGTCCGCTGGCCATCATAACGTCGAACAATGAGAAGGAACTTCCGGATGCATTCCTCCGGCGCTGCATCTTTCACTACATAGACTTTCCGGATCCGGATTTCATGAAAGTGATTGTGAGAACGCACTACCCGGAAATAGGCTCAAAGCTCCTTGAGGACGCCCTGCGGCTCTTCTACGATCTCCGCACTGTGAACGACCTCAAAAAGAAGCCGTCAACGTCAGAACTGATCGACTGGATCCGCATTCTAGTCAGTCAGGGGGCCGCCCTTCCCGAGGATCGGATTCCGTATGCGGGGGCCCTCATCAAGAACGAGGAGGATATGCGTCTCCTTCAGGGACGGGTGTAGCGGGTCCTGTGTTTTTCGATTTCTTTTACAGGCTGCGTTCGCTGGGCGTTCCCACCGGAACAGGCGAGTTGTTGGATTTGTTGAAAGCGTTATCCGGCTACGGTGACCGTGGGATTGTCATTTCGCCTGAGCGCTTCTACTACATATCGCGGGCCTGCTTGGTGCGCGATGAACGCTTCTTTGACGCTTTTGACCGCGCCTTTGCTGAAATCTTCAAGCATGCCCTGCGCGAAGGCGATGCGTTTCGGCGCGCACTGGAAGAGTGGCTGCGAAGCGCCACGGAGAGGAGGAGTGCCGCCCGCGCGGATCAAGCGCCCCTATACGACCCGGATCAGCTCTGGAAAGAGCTGGAATCACGGCTTGCCGAACAGACGGAGCGGCACGACGGCGGCGCCAAGTGGGTGGGCACCGGCGGGGTCTCCCCCTTTGGACATTCGGGAGAAAACCCCCGCGGTGTGCGGATTGGAGGACAGGGCGGCGGACGTTCTGCCATCGATGTGCTTGAAGCGCGACGCTACCGCGAATACAGTGATGATGAGAGGATCAACGTCCGGGGATATACGATTGCACTCAGAAAGTTGAAAGACCTGCGGCGTGAAGGCAGACCGGAATTTGATCTCCGCGAGAGCATCCGCCGTACCGCGGACAGCGGAGGCGATCCTGAAATTGTCTTCGAGAGGTCCCGGAAGAACCGTATGACCCTTCTGCTTCTCACCGATGTGGGCGGAAGTATGACCGGACATGCAAGGAGCGTGAGCCGCTTGTTTTCAGCGGCGTCCAAGATGCAGCATTTCCGGAAATTCCAGCACTACTACTTTCACAATGCGGTCTACGAGCACGTCTTTGAGGACGCAGCCTTCCGAAAGCCCGTGCCCATCGAAGATATCTACAAGCAGTACGACTCAGAGACGCGCCTGATCCTCGCGGGAGATGCGTGCATGAACCCTTACGAACTCTTCGATAAGCGACATGCATTTTTTGAATACTACTACCGGGCGCGAAATCAAGAGGAGGCCGCATCGCACCGGGTGCCCAGCGCTTACGAACGCCTGCGCGACTTAGTGCGGCACTATCCCCACTCCGTGTGGCTCAATCCGGAGCCGCGAAGGTCCTGGGATCACGAAACGATTGCCGCGGTGGGAGACGAGATTTCAATGTTTCCCCTCACCATCGGCGGCCTGCGCGGAGCCGTGAAGCACCTCATGCATCAATAAATCTTTACCATCTGATCGAAGGATTCGCGCGGCGCATGAAATGTATTGAGGCGGGAATCTGGCTTAGGGTAACCCAGACTGATTCCGCACACCAAGCGCTCTTCTTCCGGGAATCCCAGCTGGCCTCTTACCACAGAAGGAAAGGCGGATAACGCAGCCTGCGGACATGAACCCAGTCCTTCCTCGCGCGCCAGGAGCATGATAGAATTCAGAAAGCAACCGATATCGAGGGCGGTCCAGAAAGAAAGTTCAAGACGAGTGGTGATGAAAGCCGCGACCGGCGCGCCAAAGAATCTGAAATTTTGAAGCATGAAGTCGTCCCGCGCTTTCTTGTCTTTTCTGTCAATGCCGGCCACGCCGTACACCCGCATGCCCAGATCAAACATCCGCTTGCGCACATCAGAAGGATAGGATTCCACCCAAGGAATTTCCGGGGCGAGCGGCTGGCCGGATAACGCTGTTTCTGTAAGCTTTGCAGCAAGCCGGTCCTTGACGGCTCCGGTGACCACATACACCTGCCAAGGCTGCGTGTTCTTCCAGCTGGGGGCCCGGAGCGCTTTGCCAAAAACAGACCGGATGACCTCGGGGGGAACGACCGTGTCTTGATATTCACGGATACTGTGACGCGGGTGCCTGTGCGTGAGCGCATATTGTCCACCGCCAATGAACTCTTCCGCTATCAGGGCTTCCCTAATACCGGGATTAACCAGGTGATAGCCGAATCGGGCGCGGCGAAGGCCAGTTTCTATCAGTACTTCCCGTCTAAAGATGATTTGGGCCGTGCCTGTCTGCGTGATTACAGCGCCGGGCAGCTTTCAATGATCGGGCGACTCTTGGACCGATCCCCTGACCCGCGCGAGTTTATTGTGTCGTGGGTGCGTCTCTTGAAACGGGAGGCCAGACAGGGAGTGATGTATGGTTGTCCGATTGCAAATTTCAAGGCCCAGATTGGAGCGGCAGACGGTTCCTTTGATGACGTGATCGCAGAGATAACGTCGGACACAATAGAAATGCTCTCCGCCTACCTCCGGCGCGCGCACGCGTCGGGCTTCATCAGGAGTCAGGAGAAAGACGATGTACTGGCGCGACGCATTTTTGCCGCGTACCACGGAGTGCTCCAGACATGGAGACTCACAGGCGACGTGTCTGCGTTCGATGAATTGGAACCCATGTTTCTTTCCCTCACAGGCTTAAGGCGATGACGTTGGGCGTGACTGAGCCGCATTTGAATGAGCCGCGTTTGAGCGTGGCGCCAATGATGGAGTGGACGGACCGCCACTGCCGTTACTTTCACCGGCAGCTGACCAAGGGGACGCTGCTCTATACCGAGATGGTCCTGCGGGAATGCGCTCAGATAGCCGAGGAGCTCGCGTATAATGAAGTGAACCTCAACGTTGGTTGTCCCAGTGACCGTGTGCAGAGCGGCAGCTTTGGCGCCTGTTTGATGGCGCGTCCAAGCCGGGTGGCGGACATAGTCCGTGCCATGCGTGCTGCCGTGAAGATTCCTGTTACGGTGAAACACCGGATAGGAATCGATGGACGCGAGACCTATGATGACCTCCGCGATTTCGTATCTCATCTTGTGGACGCGGGCTGTGACCGTTTCATTGTGCACGCACGCATTGCCATCCTTGGCGGGCTGACACCGGCGCAGAATCGGTCCGTCCCACCCCTCCGCTATCACGATGTATACAGGTTGAAGGAGGACTTCCCCGATTCCATCATCGAAATCAACGGCGGGATCAAAACCCTGACCCAAGCAGCCGAGCAGCTCCGGTTTGTGGATGGAGTAATGATCGGACGCGCAGCCTACGAAAATCCATACATTTTGTCAGGGGCGGATACGGGCATGTTTGCCATTCCAAGTCCGGCTCCGTCACGGTCGGATGTTATTAGCGCGATGATTCCGTATATTCGCAATCTCGAAGGCCAGGGAGTCCGCCCACGGGCTGTGATCCGTCACATGCTGGGATTGTTTCATGGGCAGCCCGGGGCGCGTCGGTTCCGACGCCGGCTGTCAGAATCAATGCATGACGTTGGTTTTACAGTGGATGACTTTCGCGAAATTGCGGATGAGGTCATTGCCGCGGGCGAGGCGGCCGTTAGTCTGCCGTGATCTCAAGTATCAAGAAGCTGGCATCGTCGTCTGCGTTGTTCTCTACGTAATTTTCAAACTCGGATGCGATAGCAGTGCGCGCCTCATCGAGAGGCAGGCTGCAGGAGCGCTCAAATACCGCTTTCAGCCTGTCGAATCCAAACTCGCGGTCGTGCTCTTCGGGACCGTTTCTACAATCCACCATGCCGTCCGTGTAAAGCAGGCAGCGGTCGCCCTTATACAGCCGGTCGCGCGTATAAAAGTAGAATTTGCCTGTG
>JACPZR010000135.1 GCA_016195395.1 Spirochaetia bacterium | reverse complement strand
GATCGTCTGCTGTCACTGGAAGTAGATTTGGGTGAAGAGAAACCACGCCGCGTTTTCGCGGGGATCCGCGGTGCCTACCAGCCTTCTGACATAGAAGGGTTGACGGTTGCGGCGGTGGCGAACCTGGCCCCGCGCAAAATGAAGTTCGGTGTGTCGGAAGCCATGCTCCTTGCCTCCGGCGAGGGAGAGACGTTGACCCTGTATGTGGCGCACAGACAGGCCAAGCCCGGAGACCGCTTGAAGTGAGACGGACGTCCGTCTTCAAACGCGGGGGGCTTGTTCCCCTTGTAGTGCTATTTTCCGCTATTTGTGCCTCGGCACGGCTTGGCGCACAGCCCGTGGTGCCCGGACAGGGAACGTGGCGCACGCTTGAGACCCCCCACTTTGCCATTCACTATGACGGACATTATCGCGATGCCGTGGTGCGCTCCGCAGCTGTTTTCGAGAAGGTCTATGAGAAACTGGAACCGCGCTACAAAAGCGGCGTAGGTGTCACGCACGTGGCCATGGTTTTCAACTGGGACGTTGTGCAGTCGTTTGCTCTGCCCTGGGGATTTGACCAGGTAGTTCTGTATGTGGATGCTCCGCGGGCCGGGCAGTTTTCCCAGTACGACTCATGGATTGAGCTCCTCTTCACGCACGAGTATACGCACATACTCACGTTACGCTACTACGACACGCCGTTTCTGACATTCCTGCGCCTCTTGATCGGCGCCCCGCCCAACCTGCTTTCTCCGCGCGGTCTTTCGGAAGGCATCGCCGTCTATGAAGAGAGCCGTTCCACGGGCAAGGGTCGCCTCAATGATCCCTTGTCGCGGATGGTGTTCCGTTCGTGGGTGCTTGCCAATGATTTCCCTGAATCGGGAGAAGCCTTGAGCGGGTCGCACCAATGGCCGTTGGGGTCGATGGTGTACCTTTTTGGCGGACGAATTTGGAAGCACGTCGGTGAAAAAGTGGGCGAGCAGGCTACGGCCGACTACTGGCACACAAACCGCATTCCTATCGCGATCACATGGCGCTTCTTCGATATTCAGGCGGGATCGTTTGGGCGCATCTACAGAGAGATGCGCGAGAAGGAAACCCTCGAGTTTCAAAAAGAAATCGATGAAATCAAAAAGGCTGGAGTCACTCCGGCGCGTCGCATCACCAAGGACGGTTATCAAAAAGACTTTCTTGTCCGCACGGAGCAGGGTGAGCTTTTATTCTGGGCCTATCCGCCGGACAAGCCCGCCGGCATATACCGGTTGTCTGCGGACGGAATAGACCGCGTGCGCATGGTGGACGAATGTTCAGGGATAACGTCGTCCGGCGGCCTCTCTATTGCCAGCGAGAACTATCAGATGGTCCCGGGCGACGGTTACCGTTACGAACTGTACAATATGGATTCGTTTCTGCAGCGCCTGACTCCGGGGCGCAGTGTGCGTTATCCCGCGCTTACCCTGGATGGAAACCAGATTTTCTATGTGGAGCGGGATCATGAATGGCGCCGCCTCATACTGGCGGATGTGGCGGGAAAAGCGGACTTCACCGCGCCGCACGAAATCCTGAAAGTTCCTTTTGGCGGGATGCTTCAGTACGCGGCCGCTTCATCCGACGGGCTTGCGGTGGCCGTGCTCGTGCGTGAAACGGAAACGGGAAATGGAACCCTGACGCTCTGCACACGACCGGATGCTGTATCCCGCAACTTTACATGCCGCGCTTTGGTGTCCGGCGATCCTGTGAAGGCGCAGATGCGCTTTTCTTCTGACAACAAGTCTGTGCTCTTCAGTTCCGATGCCGGCGGCGTTTACAACCTGTATTCGGTCTCTGTGACAGACGGTAAGATCCGCCGCCTCACACGGACTCTTACAGGTTTATTTTACCCGGCCCCCGCTCCGGACGGACTCTACGCTGTGGGCTTTTTCAAAAACGGATACGACCTCGTTTTCTTGAAAGAGGCAGACCTGCTCCATGAAGACGCCGATGCATTGTTTGCCAAGACAACGGACAAACCGCGGACGGACACGCCGGCCAGCGCGCGCATTGTAAGCGAGTCGGATTACGGCGGGTTCTTTGACCTGCATCCCTACTTCACCGGTTTCCTGCCCGT
>JACPZR010000084.1 GCA_016195395.1 Spirochaetia bacterium | reverse complement strand
TATTCTTTCACAAGTGCGCCTTCCGGGACCACGGCGATCTGCCAGCGCCGGCTGACAAGCAGACCGTTGCTCCGGTCACAGTACAGGTAGCGTGCGCGTCCCTTCATCCCGACAAATTCCCCTTCCTGGTACGCACAGGTAAAACCGTCGTTCTCAAGGGCTTGTGTCACAGTCTCGATGCGCGTGCCCGGAGGATAACGTTCCAAGATCGCTTGATGAGCCGTGTCCGCCCTTTCCCCGTCTATGAGCGACGGCTTCAAACATGTCATCCCGATACAAGCGGTGAGAGAGACGACGATGCGTTTCACTGTATTCACAGATGCTCTACCCCACAAAAAGAAACGGGCCGGATGTCTACACCCCGCCCGTTCGTCATGTTCCAGCCTTGCGGCGGATGTCCTCTTACGGCTTCTTGAACAGATCTTTTTGCTGCTGGATCAACTCTTCGTTGCGTTTGATCTGGTCTACAAGGGCGTCCAAATTGGCTTTGCGGGACTTGCGCATCTCTTCCATGATCTGGAACTTCTGCTTCTCGAACTGTTCCATGATCCGGACCTGAAGACCAGTAGCGGTGGCGGTCACAGCCTGGCCGGGGCCCGCAACTTCCTCACCCTTGCCCGCCGAGTCCGTCACTGCAACCGACCCGTCGTTCACAAGAACGTTGGCTTTGTCGCTGCCGGCTTCCACGATGAATTCTGTGCCGCGCACACCGGCGATCGCTGTAGGTGCGTTGATTTGGACATTGCTCTTGGGCGGGAGTTTGCCGGCATTGGTGGCTACAGAACCCTTGGACAGGTCCATCTGCATCTGCAGCGTGTCTCCTTGCCGGTCCAGTTTGACCAGTTTCACAACGGACTTAGGTCCGACAGAGGCAGCAGCGCCGTCGCCCGTTTCCATTGTGTCTCCCTGCCGGAGAAGACCGTTAGCTTTAGCGGGGGTCTTGTTCACGGTAACGCTGCCCTTCACGGACAGAATCAGCGCGATGGACTGCTTCTCCTGGGCCTGTGCGGGAAGCACGTAAGCCAAAAGAACCATAGATGATATCAGTATAATGCGTTTCATAGTCATCTCCTATCAGACGGCGGCGGCAGTGGTCCCGGTTCATTTTTTTCAGCCACAACCCATGTCCCGGTCCGACATGTGGGCCCAACCAGGAGAGGGCGTCTAGGAAAAATATGAGGAAATTCACAGACTCCATAGGCCCCTCCCGCGCGGGCGGCCCGCCGTAAGAGTTGACGGCCAACCGATTCTATGCGCCATGTTTCGCTGGAGGAACCCATGTCAGAACGCATTGTGCCCGTCCCAAAAGAATTTGCCGCCCAGGCGAACGCGAACCGTGAGGAATACAAAAAGCTCTACGATGAATCGGTGAAAAATCCAGAGGCCTTCTGGGCAGCGCAGGCGGAACGACTGACTTGGTTTAAAAAATGGGACAAGGTCCTCTCGCACGATTTCAAGAATGCGAAAGTCAGCTGGTTTGAGGGAGGCAAAATCAATGCCTCCTACAACTGTTTGGACCGCCACTTGGACGGCCCTCTCCGCAACAAAGCCGCCCTCATATGGGAGGGGGACAACCCGGAAGAATCACGCACGCTGACATACCAGCAGCTCCACCGAGAAGTCTGCCGCGCCTCCAACACTCTCAAATCCCTGGGCATCAAGAAGGGCGACCGGGTGATTCTATACATGCCGATGATTCCTGAGCTCGCGATCTCTGTTCTTGCCTGCGCACGCATTGGCGCCGTGCATTCGGTGGTGTTCGGCGGCTTCTCCCCTGAAGCACTGATCGGCCGGATCGACGACTGCAAACCATCGCTCATCATCACATCCGACATTGGCTTTCGGGGCGGTCGGAACATTGAAATGAAAAAGAACGTGGACGCAGCGCTCGAGCGTTCTGAGGTCAAAGTAAACCACGTTCTTGTGGTCAGACGCGAGTCGCGTGAGAACATTCTTCACTGGGTGGACGGCCGGGACAAATGGTGGCACCTCCTGACGCGCGAAGCATCCGGCGTGTGCGAGGCCGAATGGATGGATGCTGAGGACCCTCTCTTCATTCTGTACACCTCCGGCTCCACCGGCAAACCAAAGGGAGTTCTTCATACCACCGGCGGCTACATGCTCGGCGCAAGCTTGACACATCACTACGTATTCGACAGCAAACCGGAAGACACCT
>JACPZR010000177.1 GCA_016195395.1 Spirochaetia bacterium | reverse complement strand
CCGTGAAGCGCTTTTCCGTCTGCATCACAGACTCGGGACGGACAAAGAAACGACGGATGATTTCAAAACCAGGCAGATGCAGATTGAAGGTCAACCCGCGGATGAATTTGAAAGCCCAATAGCGGAAGAGGAACTTGTAGAAACCGGGCGGCTTCTTGTCAAACCGCACCACGGTCCCGCTGGGCTGCGCGGGGTCCACATGATTGTTCCAAATAACGTCGCCGTAAAGCGGGGGGGACACAAATCCCGGGAACTCGAACGTCAGCTCAATGGGAGTTTCTCTGGGGGAGAGATTCCACGCTCTGAATGAAACAGTTGGCCGACGTGATGTCGTAGGTGATTGTAGCGCCGCCCTCATTGCCCGGCCACTTGTACGTAACGTCGGCAATGATGGGAATCTTGATCATACTATTGCGGAAGTATGAGGGGTTGACAGCTCCAATAGACACAAGAGCCGCCGCGTAAGTGATTGGAAGTATGGTGAATAACGTGATGGACTCAAACTCTCCCAGGCGGAGCCCCAGAAGCGCAAGAATCGGCTCCTTGCCAATCAGCGCAGCCAGTCCAAAGACAATCAGCCCGCCCACGGCCACGGCGCGCGCTCTTGTCAGATGCCAGCCCAGAAATGGGACGTACTCCGTATTCGCGGACCCCATGGACCGGAGAATCCAGCGTTCATACTGAGATTCGCGCAGAATCGTTTCCCAGTCCTCTGCGTGAAATCCCAGCTCGTCCAGCACTTCCAAGGGCGGCAGCGTCTGGGCACGTGCGAGCATGTATTCAAGCGTCATCACCGTGCCCACGAGAATGGGACCAATCAGGAAGGCCGGCGTGGAACCGGACAGAAGGGCCGCGTCAAAGGACCCGTGAAGAAGCCAAGGGATCACAGCTCCCAAGCCATACAGCGTAATCCTGTGGTTCAGGGACCAGGAAGAAACCGCCTTGGCCACAAAGTATCCGATCATGCCGCACGTGGCCACATGGAGCGGCACGGCGGAAAAGAAGCGCGCCACGATCACCGCTGTCCCGCTGCCAAAGGCATAGACAATGTTTTCCGCCGCTGAGAAGCCCAGGCCCAGAAGCATCGCGGAAATCACAGACTCCCAGACGACGACATGCACTCCACGACGCTTGGTCAGAAAGAGGATGAGCAGGTAAGCGCCGGCCTTCTCGATCAGCCCCGCGCGGAAGAATCCCTGTAGGACATAATGGCGAAAGCTGAGAAAGTCCGTGAAAGGGGTGAGAAAAAGGAGTCCCCCGGCCAGAGCCAACCCCCAGAGAAACGCCTCAGCGTGCTCCACATACTGCAGTTTGCGGAGAAACGACCGGAAATACAGCAGATAGACAGCCGGCACGGGCACAATCGCCAGCGTAATCTTCAGCCATAGGGAATCGAGTTCGCTCATGAGGTAAATGGACTATGCCTGCGCCTTGGCGCAAGGTCACTACCATTAGAGTCGGCATTCGCGCTCTGTCAATCCAGTGGCGACAGAGGCCTAAATGTGAGGATTAAGCGGCTACAGTAGCGGCGTCCGTCAGGCGGCAAAGCTCCTGGTAGT
>JACPZR010000176.1 GCA_016195395.1 Spirochaetia bacterium | reverse complement strand
GGACAAAGTAGGAGAAGGTGCTGTTGGGGACGGTCCCCATGGGGTCCCCCGAGCACTGCGCCGAATACGTAAATGCCTTCCCATGCACAGTGATGCTGCCCTGGGCGGTGGGCGTCACCTGAATCCACGGAGAATACAGAATGAGGCCGGCGGCAAGGAGCAGATCGTCGTCGGAGTTTTCGTGGCGTTTGCAGGATGTGAGGATCGCTGCCCCCAGCAAGAGTGCAAGGGTTACCCGGAGCGCATGTTTCATATGACTAGATCATACGACGTTTGGCGCCGCGCGTCGACCTACATCATAATCCTGGCCAAAAAAAACGGGGCTGCATCCTGACTCTGGCCTTTCGCGGCCCACCGGGGCACTCTATACGGCTCGGGGAGCGGCCGCTCCGTTCATTCCCCGGCCACTCTGGGCATGCGTCGCGCTTCTTCGTCCATCATGAGACTCGTGATAACGCTCGCCCGGTCCCGGGGCATCTTTGTTAAGAGATACGGAACAATCGAAGAAGAACCCGCCGCTTCCGAGTCCTTCTCCATCTGGAGAAACACGTCCACGAGGTCCGGGTTGGACCAACCCGCCGCGATGGCCACAGCATCATCGGGCGGCATGGCAAGGAGGCGGCCGGCCATGTCCTTGATCATACGTGAACGCTTCACGTCCTGGAGTTTTCTCTCTTCCAGTTTCTTCTTCTCTTCTTCCAGGCCCTTTTTCGCAAGCTCCAACTCTTCCATCTTTTTTTCTACGTCAGACTTGTTGGATTCCAGTTTGCCGGCTTCTTCTTTGAGCTTGAGCTCGTCCTCTTTCAGTTTCTCCTCACGTTTGCGCAGATTTTCCAGTTCAATCTCAGATGGACTGTCATCGTGATCAGACACCAGCGGAGGCGACTTTTTGAAAATGGGAAGCATCTTGTCCAGCCGGATGACACCCCAGGTATCCAGGAGATACACAAAGACTCCCAGCGTGAAGAGGATGATGAGAGACAAATAAGCGATTCGAATCTTTTCAGAAAAACGTGTCATTGCCGGCCTCCCCTCGTCAGACCCTTACGTCCAGATTTCCTTTCTCTTTCCATTTTTCGGTCATTTGCTCCAGACGCTGAATCTGCTGATTGAGCTCCTCAAGGGTAGTGGAGAACCGTCCAAGGCCCGCGCGCGCCGCCTTCAACTCGGAAGGGTCAGCTCCTTTTCCCTCGAGGATCTTCCATTCCGAGCTGTTTAAAGTATTCACTGATTTGATCGGATTCTCCGGACTCGTCTGCAATGGACTCCCCGTCGTCTTCGTCGTCAAGATCCGCTTCAAAGCCCCGCCCAGTTTCTCTAATTGCGGCAGATTCATAGTCCTCTTTCTCCAGAAGCCCCGCTCTGTGGCGCAGGCTGTTGATCTCGTTTAATTCCTTCGCTTCTATCTTCCGCTCGGCATCATCATGTTCTTTCTTGCGCCGCTCGCGCAACAGTTCTATGACGCGCTTCCGACGGCGGGCCTCGCGGACCTTGGCCTGCTCCGCTTCCAGCTCCGGCCGCAGGGTTTCCAGCTTCTGGGCCGCCACCACGGATTCCGCTTCCAATCGATCCAGGTAGAGGTTGTAGGTCTTAAACAGCTCAATCGAGAACGCCTCGCGGTGCCGCTTTTCAAAAAGGGCCGTTTCCTCCGCGAAGAGTTTCTCCGACTGCCGCATAACGCTCAACTGCTCATTCCAGCGGGCCATGACCTTGGCCAATTCCGCCAAAGCCTGGTTTTCCTGATATTTCCGCAGGCGCAGGAGCGCTTCCAGCGCGAATCTAAACCGCCGGGCCATCCCTCAAAGTCCTCTCACCAGTTAAAAGAATGCCTCCTCTTCCGGCGCGCTCACAAGCGCGTGAAGCTGCTCCACCGTGTCCGCAAAGACCGCGCCGTCTTCCACTCGCTGGCGCAGAAACGCATTGATGCGCGGCATCTTCTCGATTGCTTCATCTACGAGCGCATTACTGCCCCGGGTGTAGGCCCCCAGCTGGATCAGTTCTTCCGCGTCTTTGTACGCAGCGAGCATCTCACGAAGACGACGGGCATCCGCCTGGTGTTCCGGAGCCGTCACCTTGTCCATAACGCGGGAGAGAGACTGAGTGACCTCAATGGCTGGATAGTGACTCTGTGAAGCGAGTCGCTTTGAGAGAATGATGTGGCCGTCCAAGAGACCGCGCGTGTTGTCCGACACAGGTTCATTCATGTCATCGCCTTCCACAAGTACGGTGTAGAAACCGGTAATGCTTCCGGTAGACCACGCCCCGCACCGTTCCACCATGCGCGAAAGCTTCTGCCACACACCGGGCGGGTATCCGCCCGCGCCAAGCTGTTCGCCGGCGGCCAGGCCCACTTCACGGAGAGCCCAGCAGTAACGTGTGACAGAGTCGAACAACAGATTCACGGTCTTGCCTTGGTCGCGGAAATATTCCGCTACGCTCATAGCAAACCCGGCGCAATAGACCTTTTCCATGGCGCTGCGATCGTTGGTGGAGACAAAGATGACGCTCTTCTGGAGGCCGTCGGACCCCAGGTCGTTTTGAATGAATTCCAAGACTTCTCTACCACGTTCACCCACCAGCGCCACAATGTTGACGTCGGCTTTGGTGTAACGGGCCACCATGCCCAGAAGAGTCGATTTCCCGTATCCCGCCGCAGCAAAGATGCCAAGGCGCTGTCCGCGGCCTGCGGTGATGAGCCCGTCCATAGAACGCACACCGGTAATCAAAGGTTCCCGGATGGGTTTACGTGACGTGGCCGCAGGCGGGTCATTGTCGAGCGGACGGGATTGTGAGCTGACAACCGGCGGTTTGTGGTCCAGAGGTCGTCCCAAGCCGTCAAATACGCGTCCCAGGAGTTCGTCTCCCACGGGGACTGTGATGGGGCGACCCGTGGCCAGAACGTTCGCATCCGGAAACACACCGGTAGGTGTGCCCAAAGGCATAAGCACAAGGCGATGGCCTTGGAACCCCACCACTTCGCACGACAGATAGCCGTGGCGCTCCAGCTCCACCCGGCAGATATCGCCCACGCGGACGCCCGCGGGACCTTCCGAAATAATGGACAATCCCGTGACCTGGACTACCCTGCCCAGCGGCCGGAGCGGGTCCAAATCAGACAAGAGGTTGCGGTACTTGTCCAGAACCGGGATATTGGTTTCAAAGGTGGTCATCGTTCCCGTGCAAAAATGCCTGATTCGACGGGATGTACAAGCTCTTTTTATGTCACCTGACGTTTTTTTCCGTCGAAAAGTATAACTGGATAGGTTCCAACCGCACGTGAAGCTGGACATTGATTGATGGAAGTACCCGAAACGCACACCGACGAGTCGTCGTCCTCCTCCGTCATCAGCTTCCTGGATGTCCTGATTGAGCACGGGCTCTTGTCGCCGGAGAACCGCGCCCGCGTAGAGGAGATTCACAGAGCCACCGGAGAGTCGCATGCGCAGATTCTCGTGAACGAAAAGATCCTGAACGAAAAGCAGCTCTACAGCTTCATCCAGAACCGTCTGGGAATGAATCCCCAGGTCCTGTATTCAGATAGAAATTTCCGCGTGGCAGGACTCACCGTTCCAAAGTTCAGTGTGAGCGGGGATTTCTACGGATGCTTCCCGCTCGACGAAGGCCGCATCGCCATCACCTTGTCCGATGTCAGCGGCAAAGGCCTGGAAGCCGGCATCCTTGCCATCGTGCTTGCCAATCTGCTGCGCAACTCGATCCGCATGAAGAATACGATCCCTTCCACGATCATGCGCAAGATCAACGGCCTCTCCAAGGAATTTTTTGGCGACGCGCAGTTTGCAACATTCATGGTCCTGATCATGGATGTGCAGTCGAGCACTGTAGAATTCTGCTGCGCAGGCACCCCTCCCATCCTCATCTACCGCCAGCGGGAAAAGATCGTAGAAGAAATGGAAGTGACCGGAATCCCCATCGGCATCTTCAACGACTTTCTTTTCACGGGACGGCGCGCGCAGCTCAACCGCGGAGACGTTATACTCCTTTACACAGATGGAGCGTATGAAGCGCAGAATTGGAAGGGCGAATTCTACGGACTGGAACGTGTGAAGCGCTCCCTCCAGCGGAACGGACGCAAGCCCGCGGACCGGATCCTCAATGCGCTCAAGCGGGAACTGCGCCTGTTCTCCGCCTTCAAAGGCTTGAACGACGATACTACGTTCATTGTGATCAAAAAATCTGAAACTCTTCTTCCTGGCCTGAAACTGCCGTTCTGGAAGTGATGCTGTCCCCGGGAGACATGGCCCATGAGTGAACGTCGCGTCTTCACCGGTGAGCCTGCGTCTGCGGGAATCGCTGCGGGAAAAATCCATCTCCTCCAAAACACGAAGACCACGGCCCACCACAGCACTGCGGCGGCGGACGTTCTGGAAGAAGAGAAGCGCTTTCAAGAAGCGGTGGACACGGCGCACCGTCAGATACAGGAACTTCTGAAGCGCGACATGTC
>JACPZR010000175.1 GCA_016195395.1 Spirochaetia bacterium | reverse complement strand
CGTCCTGCATGGGAAGGAACGCGCCGCCGGAATCCACCAGGTAAATGCAGGGGAGTCGGTTCTCGAGGGCGATTTCCTGCGCACGCAGGTGCTTCTTTACGGTGATGGGAAAATAGGTCCCGCCCTTCACGGTGGCGTCGTTCGCCACAATCATACAGGGAACATTCTCAATCAAACCGACGCCCGTTACGATCCCGGCTGCCGGCGCGTCAAAGTCGTACACATCCTTGCCCGCAAAGAGACCCACCTCGAGGAACGGAGAGCCTGTGTCCAAGAGGAGCTGGATTCGGTCACGAACAAACAACTTGCCGCGCGATTCGTGCAGCTTCTTGGCCTGCGCGCCGCCGCCCTGCTTGATTTTCAACGCTAGGTCGCGGATTTCACTGGAGCGGTCCGCCAAATCGCGGTAATTTTCCTGGAATGTGGCGCCCGCCCGCTGGATATGGGAATGCAATTTCTCCATGCCCGGTCAAGGCGCCAAAAGCGGAACGCCCACGCAAGGCAGATTTTCCCACCCCCGTGGGTGGTTTTGGGGGAGGGCGATTTCAAGAGCGTTAAGCGGCCGGACCGGCGCTGGCGGCGGGGGACGTACAGCACAGATCCGCCACGCCGTCAATCGCCTAAATGTCGCACTGGCAGAGTATGATAGAATGGGGATGTGTGCGCGCCGCCCGCAACGCGTTTGCAGATCGCGGCGCCGCACTGTCAGCCGCCTAGAACTTCACGTCCCCGGTTTCATCGAACGCAAGGCCCACGGGATCCTTGCTCACCGCAGCCGGGAGCTGGATCGATGTCTGGCCTTTGAAACCATACACGGCTTTCCGATCATTGAATGCTTTCAGGAGGCTGTCGCCCAGTGACTTGGAACTGAATTCATTCTGGATTTTCAGGACCGACTTGTTGCCAACGTTGACGATACTCTTTGTGTTCCCGCCAATCAACCGGGAGCCGTTCAGAAAAAATGTGTAATCCAGAGAGGTGAACGCGATCTTTGATTTCGTTTTATTCTCGAGTTCAATGTCAAAGCTTACGCGGAACTTGACGTCCAAATCCGCGGGAATCGCTTCACTCAGATTGGGCTTCTTCTTCCCGCTGATCATGTCACCAAACACGCCCACGATCTTTGCTGCGTTGGCCGGGTCGGAACCCACTTTCTTCAAACCGGCCACCACATCCTCTTTGGACGGTGTCTCCACCTTAAAGTTGACCACACGCACTTCCGGTTTCACCGTTGGAATCTTCTTCGTGAAAGAGAATGGAATTTCCCAGCTCTTGGGAAGGCCCTGAATCGCTCCTGTAGGAAGCTTCACAATGATCTCCCCCTGCACGTCGCAGTCCAAATATTCCTGGTTGGCGTAATTCTTTGCGGCCTTTTCTACATCCTCATATTTGAGGTTGACAGCTATTTTCGCGGATTCTGTGCCGTTGGCAGGCACTTTCAGGGCTCCCTGCGTTTGTGTGGCAAACAGCTGGTTCTTTTCTACAAAGAATCGGAACCTGACAGAATCCAAGGCCAGAGCCAGTGGATACGGATTCTTAATTCCAACCTGCATCAGGAACGTTACATCGCGGAGCGTTATCGCGGACACCTTGACATCCTCAAGGGTTGCCTCAGGCTTCTTTTTCAGAAGGCCGGGATCAATAGGAATAGAGCCGCAGGAGGGAGCAAAAGCCCAGCCGGCCACAAGGAGAGCGCAGATAAAAGGGATGCGACGCATGGAAACCTCACAAAATCGGATTCGCCATGAAGCCTTGGCGCATGCGCGGGAAGCAAGTCGAAATTGAACGAGCGGCGTGGGAGGCCCCCACGCTAACTCACCTGATGACAATATCCAGCGCTTTTCCGGGCGACTTGGCGTAGTTGAAATGCCACCATTCCATCTGATAGTTTGAAAATCCTTCGCCTTCCATGGCCCGCTTCAAGAGGAGGCGGTTAGCGAGCGCCGCGCCGGATGCTTTCATAGTCCACGCCTGCTCTCCGAAGAAATCGTAGTCGGTGCCCATATCCACATCGCTCCCGTCCAACTTCACGAGTGTAAGATCGACCATGTTTCCACACGTATGCCCCATCGTCGCTTCAGGAAGGACAGCGCTGGGAATGTACACACCGATCAAATGCGACTTTCCGGTCTGGCGCGCCCAACGCAACATGTGAGCCTCAGCGCGGAGCGGGCGGTAGACATCGTATATCTTCAACCGGTATCCCTGTGGCCGCAGCTTGTCCGCAACCCTGCGGAGTGCGTGGGCAACGTCAGTCCTTGCCCATGCCCGATTGGCCTGATAGCCGTCGAAAACGCTGCCCGTAAAATTGTTCTTTGTTGAATAACGCACGTCGATCACAGCATCTGAAATATGGTCGCTGATATCGGTAAGCGGAGCCGGCGCAGCCGTGAGAAACGAGAACGCGATGGCAGCGCCGGCAGCCGGGATGCAGGCATGGAGAAACTTAGGAAGCAGAGAATTCCGGCGCATCGTTTCATTTATCATAGTGCCCTGTGCGCGTCATTCAAAATGAACCCCGGCAGGCGTCTACCGGCGTCGTTCCCACAGGGAAAATTCTAGACATGCAGCCCAAATGCCGCCAACCAGTGCTAGCGTGTGCTTTGGTTTGCGACTTTTTTGGGCGATCTCGGCCGCCTTCGGCACGGCGTTGGTCCTCTGCCCCTTGCCCGCCGCAGCCGATGTAGTGGTCCTCCGCGGGGGCGCCCGGTACGATGACGTGAAGACGCAACCCTCCGGGGAATCCCACCGGATCCTGTTCAAAGACGGGCATATTAACGTTGTTCCCAATTCGCAGATCAAGTCGCTCCGCCGTGCCCCTACTACGTGGACGGAGCCGGTCCGGCCGGAGGTGGAACAGCCGAAAAAACCCGTTGAACCCCAAACGGATCCACGCGACGAAACTCCCCGCATTGAGCCCGTCGTGAAGCCGGCTGAACCAACGCGCAACTGGGGCCCGGTCTTCAAATCGGCGCTCCTGCCGGGCTGGGGACAATACGACGAGGGTCGCTCCACATCCGCTGCGGTGTATGCCGCTACTTACCTCTTCGCAGTGCAACGTTACTGGACGCTCCGGAACGCGCATGCTGTGGCGCAGGCAGATTACAACGACCCGCTTCCTGTGGGGTCTGTTGCAGGACAGACCTTAAATGGAAGTCTCACGGTGGCTCAGGCGGCTGTCATAAATTTTGCCTACCTGTCAAATATTGAGCGTCGCGTTCACCGTCTGCAGAAACAGGGCAACGAAATGGTCCTCATTATATCCGTCGCGTGGGGTTGGAACATGCTTGACATTCTCCGGGGAGGGACTCCTTGGGAGCGTCAGTGGTTTGGAGGCGACCGCGGGTTGTTGCCCATTCTCCGCATTCAGATGCAACGGGATTCAATCGCCGCTTCCATGAGTCTCCCATTATGAAGAAAGAGCGTCTCAAACGGATGCGTCGCTTGGCGCCGTGGATGATCCTCACCGCTGTTGCATTGGCAATTTCCGGCGGATGTCTGGCTTCTGATCTGAACAACGGCTTTGACCTCAAAAGCCCCCGTGGATTCATGGGCTACTTGGGGGGAATGGCACAGGAGTCTTTGTGTCGCTTCGACTCCAAGGCCTTCGATTCATGCACATTTGGGCCGTGATCTGCTGATGTCACATCGTCGTTCTATGTTTGCTGTCAACCTGTGGTCAGCGCTCGTCAACTTTGTTCAACTTTTTCCTCTTGACCGACTTGTTTTCTTGATAAAGGTCGCGCTCCCAGACCTATATAGAGTGTGCAGGCACGTCCCATCCTATTGTTGTGGGTTGTCCGTATGACAGCGGACCAGGCCTCGAGTTTCCTCGAGGAAGAGGATCTGCATGCCTTCTTGGACACGCACGGGGATCGCATCTACACCTACCTTCGCGTTCTGTGTAGAAACGAGGATCATGCGTCAGAGGCCTTGCAGAAAGCGTACGTGAAGTTCTTGGAGCAAGTTCGCAAAGGAAAAGTACGCCGCGATACGGCCCCGCAGTATCTTCAAACGATCGCAAAGCACGACCATTTTTCCAGAATACGAAAGGAATCGCGCGAAGTTCAGCTCCCTGATGAGACCCCGGACCACCGCCTCCACGACCACGGGGAAAGCGAGAATCTTGCGGAACGGCTTCGTCTCATTCTAATGGAGACTGTAGAGGATCCTGAGCTTCCGGCGGAAGTGGCTCTTGTGATGCGAATGAGATTTCTGGAAGGAGCGGATGCCGAAGCCATCCGGAAGCGCACAAACCGATCTCAGGCCACTGTGTACCGCTTGATGGAGAAGGCTTTGAACGTGCTCGGCGAGTCCTGCCGCAAAGCGGGCTTGTACCCGGAGGACGTGGGATTATGAGTGAAATGAACCACCACGAAGACCTGGCACGACGCATCCTTGATACGCCGCCCTCCGCTTGGCCGGGAGAGCTGGGCGCACTTCGTGTGGAAACAACACCCATGCCGGCGGATCTGCGCGCCAAACTGAAAGCCATGTCCAAGGCGCCGGCGCCACAGACAACGAGTGTGCCCGCCGCATCAAATGTGCGCCCCTTTATGCTCCGTCGTGCCCCGGCGCTTGCCGCCGCCGCGTCGCTTCTGATCGTATTTGGGACTGGACTCTATATCTATCTGGCACGGCCCTTTGGGACATCGGGCTCGGCTGTGGTTGCATTCGCGGAAGGAAGGGTAGACAGCGGAGAACGTCATCTTGTGGCGGGGGACCGCTTGAAAGAAGGTGGGACGTTATCCACCGCGGGGAATTCCTTGGCAGTGATCACAATAGAACAGGGACGGATGGAGAGCATGTTTCGTGTCCGGCCGGAATCGGAACTGCGGCTGGAGACGCTCGCGGCGGATGCAACGATTGCAAAACTTGTAAGCGGCAACCTCCTGGTGCAATTCAATCCCCGGAAGGGCCAGGAACACCAGACCGCAGGCGTTACACAGAACCGGATTCTATCTATAAGATCGGGCAATGCAGAAGCGACGGTGATCGGCACGGAGTTTTCCCTTGAAGTGAGCAAACAGGGCGATGCGCGGCTGACTACGTACAGCGGCTCTGTCGCTTTCCGGAGGCGATGGGCTTCGTTGGAAGACCTGCCTGATGCGCTCTTGTCACAAAGTCGGTTCTTGACTGATGCGCGCGACATTCTGGCAAAAGCCGGAGCGTCCGTGCCGCCGGATCATCAGTCGGTGATTGGACAGGCCGATTTCAACGATCGTCTGTCCCGCGTGTCCCAGCTGGAAAAGGCGCTCAACCATCCGGCATTGGTTCTACTGCGCAGCCAACCAAAGCCGCAGAAAGAGGACGTGCAGGCAGCGTTGGATGTCCTCGCCCAAGCATTCCCCACGGATCAGGACAAAACGAAAGCGCTCGAAGGCATGCGGGCTGCATTTGGACAGGCGCCCCAAGTGACAAAAATCGACTCCGAAACGTCCCAAGAATTGAAGCGTTTGCTCGAGAGTCCTGGTGAAAAAGAGCGCGCCGTGCGCTACGAGCAGCTGAAAAGCGCGGCCCGCACCATGGACAAAGAAACCTTTACGCGCGAGGCCGCAAAGGCGCTGGGCAAAGCCCCTCAGGAAATCGTGCTGAAAAACGGTGAAACAATCTACGGCTCTCTCTTTGGAGAAAACGGCCTGTACAAGGTGTATACGGCTACAGGCGTGCGAACCGTGAACCCTGACGAGATCGAAGAAATTCGCTTCTAATCAGAGGCGCCCGTACAAGGCACCCACAGCGGCGCGAACGACGCTTTCAAAAAAATTCCCACCGTCCGCGTTTTTTTGAGAAAACGTAATCCCTAGGCCCTATTCCCCCCGAGGGTGCGGGGTCGGTCCGCCGGCGCTGCCTCCAAACTACAAAGGAGGAATGTGGAATGAAACCAGGCAAAACACTGGCTCTCGGCCTGCTCGTCACGCTGGCAGTCAGTTGTCAATATCTGCCGGGAGACCATCGGCAGTCGATCGCGGATCGGCTGTTGCTCATCGGCGCGGCTTCAATGCGAGTCACACCATGGGGCGGGGGAACCATCCAGCAGCCGACCATGTCGCTGACGGTGCCGCGGGGGGCTGTTGAAGAAGACGTTACCATTACGTATAACGAGACGGCTCTGCCGGAGGCACGGGAATCCACCGTACCGCTGCAAGCCGCCTACGCGTTTGGTCCAGAGAAGCTTCAATTCAACAAACCGGCAACGCTCTCGATCTGCTACGACGCGAAAGACGTGGTGGCGCGTGGTCTGCAGGAGCGCACACTTCAGATTCAATATCTGAACCAGGAGACCGGCGAGCTGATCAGCATGGGCGGGGATGTGAACCCGGTGACCCACTGCGTCAGCGCGTCCATCTATCACTTTTCGACGTACGTGCTGACTGCACAGCTTCTGTCGATCGGCAACAACGCACCCACCATCGGCGGAGCGACATTCTTTCCAGCAACCCCCATTCAGGGACTGCCGGTGACTGTGCGCTCAAGCATTACGGACTGGGACGCGGGATCTGCCATCGCCACGGTGCGCCTCTACTACCGCACAGCAGGAAGCGGCGGAGCGTTCAAGAGCATTGCAATGCAGCCGGACGCAAACGACGGATCTGGGCAGTTCTATACCGCCAAGATTCCCGGCACGGATGTCACAGCTGCTGGACTGCAGTATTATATCGAAGCCTACGACTCTCTCAACAAACGGGGCGCCAACCCGCTCACAGCTCCGGCAGCGCTTTCCACGATCGTGGGAGATGTTCAGGACGCGGCCACGCCCATCCGCTTTCAAACGGTGGTCACGCAGATGAGCGCAGGATTTTCACGGGATTTGACAGTGCAGGTAAAGGGAACTTCATCCGCCACATTCTTCCCGGTCCCCGCAGACACGCTCACCTTCGCGGGCGGGAAAGGTGTTACCAGCCGGCCCACATGGATCAGCGCGCGTTACACTGCCCAGATCATAGGAACCTCATTTTTGCAGGCAGCCTACGGCGGCTTGAATGTGTCCCAGACGATCAATGTGTATCCCGGGTTGATGAACAGAATCGAAGTTCTCTACAATGATGCTGTGCTCCCCAATCCGCTGAACGTAGACGGCAACAGCGTAACCCAACTGGATGCGGCCGGATACGATGCGTACAATAACTTCATGTTTGTGCAGCCTGTATTCAGCGCGAGCGCGGGTCTTGGAACGTTCGGTGACGCCGCCAACTACGGGAAATTCTTTGCAGCTAACGTCTTTCCAGATACGTCCGGGACCATCTCGGCAACGGTCGGCGGATACACTGTGACGTACAACATCCTTGTTCATACGACGGCCATCTACTGTCAGTTTGGCGCAGGCGTGTTTGATGTGAACTGCGTGTTCAATTGAGCGCAGAGTGGAAAATCAATTCAGATATTTATTGCGGAATAAACCTATGAAATCCATAAACGGAGAAACTACTATGAAAACCACCCAGACTGGAAGCAAAGTCATGGAATACTTTAAGAGCGGATTCTTTAAAGGAGTCGGCTTGGGCGCAGGCCTCCTTGCCACGAGCATTTTTGCGGCGGCAGCGGCCATGAACGTCTTCTCACCCGGGGAGACCTTGAGCTCCGCCAAGATGAACCAAAACTTTGCCATCGCGGCGCCGGAAGGAGCCATCATGGCCTTCTACCTGGCCAGCTGCCCGGAAGGTTGGGCCCCCGCTGACGGAACCAACGGAACACCTGACCTGCGTGGACAATTCATCCGCGGTCGCGACGACATTGGAACGGGAGCAGGTGGCAATGACCCCAGCGGCGCACGCGCCATCGGCAACTTGCAGCTGGATGCGTTTCAAGGGCACCGTCACGGCGCGAGTTACAACAACATTACGAGCATACTTCCTCCCAATGGCGGCGGACTAACGTTTGGCGGCGGACCATGGGGCCTTTCCTCGATCGACCTGACCATCACGGATCCAGTCGGAGACGGCACAAACGGCGCGCCACGCACAGCCGGCGAAACACGTCCCAAGAACGTAGCGCTGACCTACTGCATGCGCCACAACTAACCTGCAACCACAGGCCGCGCAGCGTGCCGGGACATCCCCGGTCCGTTGTCGCGGTCGCACTGTTTAAAGTTCTCTAAGCTCCCTGAACTTTCATCAGCTTGCGTGCGGGGTGGACTGTCTTTGGCATTGTATCCCGCGCGTGTTTTTGAACGGCGGCGCACAATGTGAAACGTCTGGCTATGTTCAAGGCCGTTTACGCACATACCTTTCCCCTGTCATTTGTGGCCCAAAAGCTTGACCACGAATCCATGCACACAGAACTGGATGCGACGCCGCTTCGTGTCTCCCATGAATAACCGAATACTCCAAAAGATCAACGCAACGAATGCTGCCGCGTTCTGCATCTTGATACTTTGCCTGGGACTGGGACTCTCAAATTTGACAACGCAACGCCTGATCAGCGTGGACGCGGATACGCTTGTTTACCTGCCGGGAATCTTTGCGGGAAGCCACACTATCATGTGGCAGCATCCGGCCCAGACGCTGCTCTTTGCGCCGGTGATGCTCGCAGTGAAGATCGGCATCCCGCCACTGACATCGCTCCAGATTCTTTTCGGCTCATTTCTCTGCTTTGCCGTTGCCGCAGCGGTCACCCTCGGTCGACTTCTCTTTGACCGCTGGGATATTGGATTTCTATTGGGAGCAGCTTTTTCCCTCACACCGACGATACAAGTTCTTACAGCCTCATTGGAAGATAACGTTCTCAACCAAGCTTTTCTTATGTTCGCACTGGGCGCCGCGTATGGGGGGCTTCTGAAAAAGAATCTTCCACTGATCATGCTGTCGGGTGCGCTCTTCGGCATCGTCGTCTCTGTGGCGTTCTCAACGCTTGTGTGGGGACCATTCTATGCGGCCCTGGTGGCACTTGCGATGAGGGGAATGGAGCGGCCCGTGCGAGTGGGGCTGCTGGGTCTTGCATCGTTCTGCTTTGCTCTGCTGGCTGTGAGCCTGACTGTGGATGCATGCACGGGGACGAGCTTCTCAACACCCACGGCTTTTCAGGATGTCGTAAAGGAAATGCAGCATTCATACGCAACGCCGCCGGAGGTAATCTCCAAAACCGACCACGACCTGTATCTCCGGCGCTTCGTGATGGACCCGGCAAGATACTTCTGGGTTACCATGGCCGATCCTCTCCTTGGGTACTTTCGCATTTCTGGGAAATCTCTCATGCAGGAAAATCTGGGCGGGGCCAGGGCATCGAAAGCCCTCATACTGATCACGACAATCAGTATAGCGGTTTCCACTTTCCTCGCGTGGAGGCGAAACAACAAGCAGACCGCGATTCTCTGCACGGTTATCGTAAGCGCCCTTGGTTACCACATGGTCGCTGTCTATCTCTACCGGGACAATGCCTACTATGAGCGGTTCGATTTTTTTCCTATGCTCTTCCCGTTCCTGGTGTGGGGCGCCAGCTGTGCACTTCCATCCAAACGACTGCAGGCATTTTTGGCGGCAGTAGTCTGCCTTCTCTACATTGGATTGGGCGGGGTATTCTATGCGTTCCGCGATCGCCTGCCGTCGCCCTTGCTCGACTGGGCGGGCCGCTTTCCGGGACACTACAGCGCGTACGTGTACGCGCGGACAGAGTTGGAGGAGGTAACCTCCTGCGGCTACTGCTCCCTGACCGGGCAAACCCCGCTCTTTCTTCTGCAGGCAGGCCGGGACACAAGGCCAATGAATTGCTCGTTCGCGTCGCAGATCAACGTCGCGGGTATAGCGCCCGCGCAGAAGGAACCTGAGTCATGCGGGGCTGTCTTCGTGTCAAAGGAAGCGGCCGCATTGATGAGGCGCGAACGCCCTCCTCTCGACCCCGGATCGCTCTGTGCTATTGGCGGAAAATTGGCCCAAAAACAATAACTCTCGTCAAACCCGGAAGCGTTGCACAGACCAAGAACCTCTCAATGCGAGCGACGGCCCACAACCCGGAAGGTTTGGATGGGCTCTTCAATGCCTTTCACGCGCACCAGCTTCTGCTTCTCCACTTCCACCAAGCCCTGCACGCGCTCATACGTGCTCTCTGTCAGCAGGAGATCCGTTTCTAGAAACTTGTTCAGAGCTTCCACACGACGGGCTACGTTGACCGCATGACCTATGACCGTGAATTCCATCCTCTTTTCAGAACCGATGTTGCCGGCCACCACGTCACCGGTATGAATGCCGATTCCAAATCGCACGGGGTCTTTGCCCTGCGCTTCGCGGCGCTTGTTCATATCTGCAAGTACCATCTTCATTTTGAGCGCCGACAACACGGCCATCTCCTCGTCGCGGCCGGAGCTTACCGGAACGCCGTACACGGCCATGATCTCGTCGCCCACGAACTTATCGAGAGTGCCGCCATGTTCAAAGATAACGTCAACCATGCGCTCCAGGTAATCGTTTAAAAAAGACACCACTTCTTCCGGCTCCATAGTCTCGCTGACCCGGGTAAATCCGCGGATGTCACAGAAAAGAATGGTCGCCGCTTTGCGTTCACTCGTGAGGCTTCTGCCTTCCGCAAGAATTTTGTCCGCTACCAGCGGCGACACATAGCGCGATAACGTTTCCCGCACCACTTCCTTCTCGCGCGCGGAACGCTCCGCTTCCAGTTCGCTCGTGACCGACTGGGTGACGAGCCCCCTGTACAAGCGCGCCACATAGGCCGCCACGGAGAAACTCGCTGTTAGAAACGCAAGGCGCAGACCCAGATTCAGGGGGCTGACCCGCGAGGATGTGAAGTGCTCCGTGATGCTGCCTGTTACAATCGTCTCCTGAAAAATGGCGGCGGCGATCACGAACGAATATGCAAGCACACTCAAACCCCCGGTGAAAAGGGTCAGCTTGACGGAAAACCTCATGGCCGCGAGCGCAATCCACAAGAAGTAGATGAGGAAGGCTTCCGTCTTGAAAGTCCTGAAAGAGCCGAATGCGTAGAGAGCAGCGGTTAGAACCACCACATCCAATCCGCTGGAAACGTATTTCATGAACGGGCGGTAACGCTCCGCGCGCGTCAGAAAGAGCATGGCAGCGGCGTAGGAAAAACTGATCACCGCCAGCACGTAGATGGACTGGAGCGAATGCGCGGGAATCTCATTGCGCACACCGTATCCCGCGCCAACGTACAATATCGTCAAAGCAAGACGACTCGTTCGCCCACATGCTTCTTGCCGATCACGTAGTTCACAAGGTCGTCCGGACCCACGATTGCTTCACTGTCCGCTTTCAGTACGATGTCATTCGGCTGGATGCCGGCCTTCTCCGCGCCCGTCCCTTCCAAGACGCTGACCACAAAAGCTCCCTGCAGGATGCCGCGTTCTTTTTGAATGTCCGGCGGAACCGGGACCAGTTGAATCCCCAGGAAAGGTCGCTCTACGCTGCCGGATGTTTTCACCGCCGCGATCACGGGTCGCACTTCGTTCATTGGAATGGCAAAGCCCAGTCCAACTGAACCGCCGTTGGGAGAAATCGTCATGAAGTTGATCCCAATGACCTCTCCGCGTAAATTAAGAAGCGGTCCGCCGGAATTGCCAACGTTAATCGACGCATCTGTCTGAATGACTTTGCCGGCGCGCCCGTCCGGTGAAGGACGACGGATGGCAGACACCACTCCCGTGGTGAACGTTCCCTCAAGACCCATAGGATTTCCCACTGCCACGGTAAGATCACCCACATGCACCGAATCGGAATCGGCAATGCGCACAGATTTAACGTTATCCGCTCCTTTGACATCAATCAGAGCCAGGTCGGAATATCCGTCTGTTCCACGCACAACGCCGTCCAAAACGCGGCCGTCAGACAGTTTGACTTTCACTTTTTTGGCGGTCCCCACCACGTGGCTGTTGGTTACGATCAGGTTCTGCTCCACAAAAAACCCCGTCCCCTCTGACCGCACCTGCACCGGCGGTATGGGCCGGCCGTTGGGGCCAAAAAAGAAGAACGGATCGGGCATGGTGGATTGAGACTCTCGTTTCTGCGTGACTTGGGCCGCAATGTGGACCACCGATGGTCGGACCGACTCATAGATGGCGCGGTATACGATTTCTACGCCACGGGCGCGCGCGACCGCTTCTTTGAATTCTTCTTCCGATATACCCTCAGGCGCCTTGAGGCCGCCCTGCTGGGCCCAGGCAGGGGAAAGAGCCAGCACCGCAGAAAACGCTAAAAGACCTGCACTCCGCAAAGAAACCATTTTGCCTCCACTCGAACCGCAACCAAACGGGTTACCCGGACGACGATCGTCACAGGAATACCCTTCTATAGTTCGGAAACCGATTTTTTTTCTTTAACCATTGAACAATAATTAGACCCTGGGGAGTTCCCCGGGACAGCACGAGCGTCTAATTGAATGGACGGTCGTGGTGCCTGCGTGTATTTGGTTTGGGCTGGGCGGGGCTCTGACATTCTGGCTTCCAGCGTGTCAAATCGTCAGGCGGCGGCCGGGGAAGGGCATCAAACACGCTCAAGGAAGGAACCTATTGTCGGCACGGGAAGTGCAAGGCATAGTTCCTTATGAAACGAATGATCAACTACACAGACCAAAACATCACTGAAATTGATTTCAAAGACGTTCCCACGGAAGCGGCCATCATTCCGCTCCGGAACGCGGTCGTGCTCCCGGGTGTTCTGCTCCCGATTTTTGTGGGTCGGACGGAATCCGTGGACCTGATTGAGAAAATCGGTAAGCCGGGACAGTTGGTCGCGCTCTTCACGCAGATTTCCCCCCAGGATGAAGAGGTCGACTTCGACAAGCTCTACAAAACGGGAACGCTGGCAGAGATCCACCGCGTCCTCCCCATGGGTGAAGGCGGCTTTCAAGTCTTTCTCCAAGGTATTCAGAAAATCGAACTGTTGGAAATCACGCAGAATACGCCGCACCTCCGCGGGCGCATCACACCGGTGGGAGAGATCACAGACCACGCGGAAGAACGTTACCGCGAATTCCAGGCCCACGTTGTCCGATACGTTGAAAATCATCCGGGCATTCCGGACGAGATCACGGGCTTTGTGCGTCGGATCACGAACCCAAGCTCGCTGGCCAACCAGATCGTATTCTTTTCGCAGAAAGAAATCGGCGAGAAAATCGATTTCATGCGCATCAGTTCCGTAAACGAGAAGATGGACACCGTCCAGAAGGATCTTATAGAAGAAACCAACAGACTGGTGATGGAGAAAGAAGTCCGGGACAAAGTGGAAAAGGACGCAGCCCAGATGCAGCGGGAATTCTACCTGCGCAAACAGATGGAGACCATCCGCAAAGAACTGGGAGAAGATGACACCGGCGAAACCGACGATCTCGAAAAGCAGCTGGCGGACAAGTGGCT
>JACPZR010000083.1 GCA_016195395.1 Spirochaetia bacterium | reverse complement strand
TGCTGGTCCCGCTCGTCCTGCATTTCCGAACGCAGGATTCCAATGCCCTCTTCCGCCTTTTGGGCCTCCGAAAGCGGCCGGGGAGCGCGGAGCTGGTCGTAGAGCTGGTCCACGTAGGAACTGCGCTCAGACAACTGCAGGTCACCCTGCTCTACCATTGTCTGAACAATCTTGTCTAATTTCTCTTTTGTAAGGCTCGCCGCCCCAATGCCGCCTTGGATCATCCGAGTGAGGAAATGAGAGACGTTGGTTGAGACCTCACGGATGAGCGCGGTCAGGAGAAACGTGCTGAAATCGAGGTTCTGTTGCTCTAAGCTGACCTTGAGGAAGGTCTGGCCCAGTACTTTCGCGGTGATGTCTTCACCCGTCAGATTATCTACAACGCGGACTTCTTTGCCGGCGCGGATGCATTCAGCAACGTCTTCCAATGTAATGGTGGTGCTGGTCTCGGCGTCGTAGAGCCGCCGGTTTGCATACCGTTTGATGAGTTTGATTTCCCCCATGAGCGAGCGGAGCCGGACAGGCCGATTTCCCCGCAATTGCCGGGATTATGCACTGCACCATAGGGGTCAAGCCCAATCGCGGACTTCTCTTGATCAAACAAAGGGGGATGGAAATCGTCTCATTATTGCATGTTTAGCCCGGGAATAAAAGCGCGGTTTACTTTTGCTTTTTGCCTGGGAATGTTCCTTTTGCCCGGCGCGGCCCTCTTGGCCCGGGAACCGGGGGATTTTTCAGACCTCATGGAAGGCGAGCATGAGGTCTTCGGCAGCGAAAAAGAACTCAAATACAAGATCCGCGGCTTCCCTCTGGTGGAATGGGAAAAATGGGACAACCATTCGTCGGTCCTTGTCATGTTCGGTCTCTACAAGAGCACGAACTATCCCAAATTCACATCCTTTCGAATTCTACCGTTTGTATACTATGAAGCAAGCAAGCTCGACGACCGCTACCGCACGTTCATATTCCCTCTCTTCCTCTACCACCGCGTGGACGGAGACGACAAGCTGACATGGGCGCCGTTCTATTATCATCACCGCAACAACACGGAGTCGTTCCGATGGCTGGCGCTCTACATAAGTAACGTTACCGAAGACGAATACGACCGGGCCATCCTGCCGCTGGTCTGGTTTGGAGGCTCAGAGAAACGCGGCTCCAGTTACTTCACGTTCTTCCCTTTATTTTCAATGAGCCGGTCGGAAAAGGAACATTCGTTCTCGTTGATCACGCCCGTATTCTATCACTCTTCCGACCAGACGTCCGCCTTCAGCATTTCGCCGCTGCATTTCTACTCTTCCGGCGGGCACGTAGACGCCAAAACAGATTCATCCGTCAACGACTCGGTGACGATGGGATTTCCCATTCTGCCTTTCCTCTTCTACCGTTCCCGCGACGGATCAAGCGTTCACTATAACGTGGCCACGCTCTTTGACTTTGGATTTGAGAGCGACAAGCTGGATAGAATCTGGGTGTGGCCTCTTCTCTTCTACGGTCGGGACCGCTATTTCTATTCGCCGTTCTTCATGACCGCTCACGTTACCCCGGAAGATGAAACCTGGTTCCGTCACGTTCCGATTGCTCTCTTCTTCAGCTGGGGAAAAGTCCCAAAGAACGGT
>JACPZR010000174.1 GCA_016195395.1 Spirochaetia bacterium | reverse complement strand
AGACCCCGCCCAACCATGCATGGTGTGTCCTGAAAGTCATCGTCTGCTAACCGGTGCAAGTCCGGTCGTGGTAACTATCAGGAGGCCACGTAGCAGGCAACCGGTGCAGCCGGGCAACTGGCTGTGCTGAAGCGTTGTAACCCTTCGAGAAGAAGGAGCAAAACAGCAGCCCGTAACATCAAGTGAATCTTGCAGCGTCGAAATGTTAGCCCGGCAACGGGAAAAAGAGGGAGCCGAGTTGGTCATGCACAACGAAGGCCACGGACGCGGCGAAGAGCCTGGAAAAGCAGCCGTCAAGAACCCTCCGGCGTAGGGAGAGCGGGATGTTGTGACAGTAGGCGATGAAACAGGAGAGGTCTCATCCGGTCGGCAGGCCACGCCTGCCGTAACAACTGGTATAAGCTGATGAAGCGAAGTCCAGGAGGAAGCCGGGTGAGAAGTCGGAGGAGACCATAGTACCGATGGGGCGCAAGCCCAACGATGGGCAAGACAACAGAACTTGCTCGGAGGGAAGGGTCTCTACTTCAACCAGCTTAGCGAGGAAGTAAGTGTCGGTGCATGCCGAAAGGCCAATTACACCCATAGAGAAAACACGAGAACTCCAGCGCGAGCTATACTTGGCGGCCAAAAGGAGCAGGGAACGACGGTTTCATGCGCTATATGACCGCATCTTCCGGCCTGACGTTCTGCGGCGGGCATGGGAAGAAGTACGCCAGAATGGTGGGAGCGCCGGGATAGATGGCGTGACCATCGAGGACGTGGAACGGGAAGGAGTGGAGCAGTTTCTCTGGCAGATTGAGCAAGACCTGAAGGCCAAGACGTACCGACCGCAACCGGTGCTACGGGTCTACATCCCCAAAGCGGATGGCAGACAAAGGCCGCTGGGAATACCGACAGTACGAGACCGGGTGGTACAACAGGCGTGTAAGACTGTGATTGAGCCGATCTTCGAGGCGAACTTCCAGGACAACTCGTATGGTTTCCGCCCCAAACGAAGCGCACAGCAAGCGGTGGAAGTGGCGAAAGAGGCTCTGATAAGTTGGGGAAACTCGTGCGGTACGCCGATGACTTCGTTATCATCTGTCACACCAAACGAGAAGCCCAGGAAGCCTTGCAGGTAGTCGAGCAAATCATGAGCCGGATGAAACTGACCCTTCACCTGACCAAGACCCGCGTGGTGGACATGGGACGAGAAAGTTTTGACTTTCTCGGCTTCCACTTCCACAAGATGAAGTCCAAGAAGACCAATAAGCTCTTGCCCTACATGTGGCCTGGACAAAAGGCCATGAAAACGGTGCGAAGTAAAATCCACGACATCACGACCCGCAAGCGGTTGAGTAATCCGCTGGCAGAAGTGATAAAGTACCTGAACCGGGTTATCCGGGGATGGCGGAATTACTTTCGTATCGGGAACAGCACCATGAAGTTGCAGCAGTTAGACCGGTATGTGAGACAACGGTTACAGCAATGGATGCGTTCACAGAAAGGGTCAAGAGGGCATTGGAGTGAATACGCCTTCGAGACTTTGATAGCACAAAGCGGGCTGGAATACTTCTACCGAAGCGGAATATGCGTATCAAGACCTTGAAAGCCGCAAGAAGAAGGTTGTCGGAGAGCCGGATGAGGGAAAACCTCACGTCCGGTTCGAGGTGGCAGGGGATGGAAACCAGACAAGGTGATGGCACTGAGGCACTCTCGGAAGAAATGGAGAGCAACGGGTCTGCCACACCTAAATCCAGGCGTCATCCCCTGACCCTACCAGCGGATTGGCGGGTACGCAAGCCGTAAAAGGACAAGTTCTTTACCCGCCAACCGCTAACGCGAACCGTTAGCCCGCTCGCCAATGCATATGCATAGTCCGGTAAGATGAAACCAGAGAGTATTCCCGACCAAACGGGCTCCACAGACTTTAGGGCCGAAGTTTTGGCATCTCCTGCCTATCAGGAGC
>JACPZR010000173.1 GCA_016195395.1 Spirochaetia bacterium | reverse complement strand
GAAGAATTGCGTTATATGCGCCGCGCTGTTCCTCCCGGATAGACACCACCACTTGGCTGCATATCTGGATGAGCTTTTCAAAAGCGACTGCTGCGAGTGGCGGTCCGTTGCCGGCGCACAGGAGACCCTTGTCGCTTCCCATGCGCGTGCTGTATCCGCCGCACAGAACCACACCTGTTACGGGGCGTTTGGCCATCAGGGGATTGAGTAGTCCACGACCACACGCGATTCGCGCAAGGGCGCAAACCAAGTTTTGAAAGCCTCATGTTCCGGGTGAACTTGGTAGGCGTCCAGAGAAGCCTTGTCATCGAATTCAGAATAGAGCGCCAGGTCCCACGCGCCCGCGTCCAAGCCCAGGTCCCTTCCCGTTTCCAAGAGACGCATGCCCTTGATCTTTCCGTTTAACGCCTCGAGTTTTGTTTTGGCGAGCGCCGCGTTCTCTGTCTTTGTCCGGCCTTCCGCGTGCTCTTTGAGTTTCCAGATTACAATATGTTTGATCATTGTTACACACCCTTTTGCAGTTCCACCCAGAACTCACGCTCCGACAGTTTTTCACGGAGCAGTTCCGCCACAAGACCCCGCGTCCGCACAGAAAAGATATCCCAGTAACGCGTGGGCCAGTCGTTCATTGCTGCCCTGAGTTCGTTCTGTTCCGACTGCTTCATCCGACCGAGCGAGAAATCAACAAACTGTTTCACCATCCGAAGGAGAGCGTCTCTGGGGATGTCCGCCTCTTTGCCGCGTGCTGCTTTTTCAGGATCAGGAACCATCTGGTCCAGGAGGCGGCTCACCTGTGCTTCTGATATTCCGGGTTCATAGGTTCTGATCATCCGTGCGACAATGTCGCGCGTCATGCGGTGCATGTCTGTCCCGATCCCGTATTTCCCCTGGAACTGGCCCATGATGTCGCGTGACATCGCTTGGAAATCCAGCGCGCTTGCTCCACCCTGGCCCCGGACGCGGTGTTCCACAGCGCTCTTCAGTGCGACCAGCTCGTCGTTTGTGGCCTCTTTCAGGATGAAGTCCATGGCCATCAGAAAAGGGGGTCGGTTTGCCATATCTCTTTATAGTATCGAGAGAAATGGCGGACAAGCAAAGAAACAATTGACAGACCCCCTTCCCGGCGGGACCGGGAAACATGCAGGAACTGGTCAAGGGGCACATTGAGCGGAGCATCGACGCCAAGCAGAAGTTGATTCAAACCGGCATCGACAACATCGTACTCGCCGGTGAAATGACCGCAGCCTGCTTCCAGGCGGGAGGAAAGGTTCTCCTCTGCGGCAACGGCGGTTCAGCCGGGGACGCACAGCACATCGCCACCGAATTTTCGATTCGTTATAGGGCCAAACCGGAGCGTCCCTCTCTCCCGGCTATATCACTGGCCACGGATTCCAGCGCCATAACGGCCTGTGGCAATGATTTTGGATTCGACAAAGTGTTCTCCCGTCAGGTGGAAGGCTTGGGACGCGAGGGCGACGTCCTGATTGGGATTACCACATCGGGGAATTCACCCAACGTTATCGAGGCGCTGCGAGCAGCCCGGGCCCGGAAGATGCATACGATCATCTTAACCGGCGGGACGGGGGGAAAGATTTTTTCGGAACATCGCGATATGGTCGACGTTGCCGTCCGCGTTCCATCAGATGAAACGGCGCGCATTCAAGAATGCCACATCATGGTGGGTCAGATCATCTGCGCCATTGTAGAAAAGATTCTCTACGGGTTCAACTAAGTGCCTGCTATTCCCAAGAACGCGGCCTGGCTTGGTATCGACCTGGGCGGGTCCAACATCAACTCCGTCATCTTTGACCGCGCCTTTGTTCCCATCGCGGAGGACAAAATAGATACGGAGGCTAAAGAAGGATATGAACACGTCATCGCACGTTTGAAAGATCAGATCGACCGGCTTGAAGATGCCGCCAAGCGACGCGGGCTCCGGCTGACCGGCATTGGTCTTGGCGTGCCTGGAGTGGTTTCACCGGACAGCGGCCTTGTGCGTGTGGCGCCAAATCTCGGATGGGAGAACCGCCGCCCTCTCCGTGACCTTGGGTTTGTGGCGCGACCCGATGTAACGTCCGTGCTCGTCAATGATGTCAACGCCGGACTGATCGGCGAGCTGACCCGGATTCGGGACATGCCTCGGATGGCCGTTGCCTATTTCTGCGGCACCGGCATTGGCGGCGCTGTGGCGCTGAACGGCCGCCTTTGGGTGGGATTTGAAGGTGGAGCCGGAGAAGTGGGCCACGTGATTGTCCGCGTAGGAGGGAGGCGCTGCGCCTGCGGCCGCCGCGGCTGTCTGGAGGCGTACATTGGAAAATGGGCGTTGAATCGAAGAATCCTGCGCGCTCTCGACAGCGGGCGCAAGACCGTCCTGAAAGACATCATCGATTACAATCTGAAGAAACTTCCTGTGAAATCGTCTTCATTGAAGAAGGCATTGGAAAAGGATGATCCGTTTACGGTAGACCTCATGAAGAACCACTACTCCCGATTTGTTGCAGCCGGCATCAGCCAGAGCGCCAACCTGCTCCAGCCGGACCTTGTGATTCTCGGCGGCGGCATGATGGAATCTATGGGTGTTCGACTTCTGCCGGAAATTGTAGGGCGACTGTCACGTTATGCGATAGCAACGCCGCCGGCAGTGCGTCTGGCTGAATTGGGCGATCTTGCGGGACCCACTGGCGCAGCCAAAGTGGCTCTGGATGTTGCCGGAGGGAATCCGTGATTCTTGTCGTTATCTACTGCGGCGCGGGCCTCTACCTGCTGTTGATGGCGGCGGGTCTCCTTCACCGTGAATATGTAAAGAGGATGCCCGGCGCCGGGAAGGCGGCCCTTGTGCTGATCGGCGGCGGGCTCTTGGTTGTTGGTTCCTACTACGCTTGGTATTACTATTATCGGACCACGGAAGAGGGGAAGCAGCTGATCAAGATGCAGGAAGAGCTGGAGAAAGGCCAGCTTCCCCCGTCGTTGCCATAGTATGAAGGAAACCTCCCAGGCCCGCCTGATTGTGGAGCGTCTGCGCATCCGGACGCAGTCAGGTGAGACGCTCGTAGATGACATTTCATTTGAGACTCTGCCCGGGAGCGTGCATGCGGTGATCGGGGAGTCGGGTTCGGGAAAGACGCTGACCACTCTCGCCATCCTTGGGCTGCTTCCGGCGACGCTTCGCGCAGAGGGGCGTGTGGGTTTTTCTGCGAGAGATGGCTCGTGGATAGACATGCTGCAACCGGACCGTCCACTGCGGAAGATCAGAGGAACGGAATTAGCCGCCGTCTTTCAGAATCCATTCCTGTCCTTGAATCCCGTTCAGTCCGTGGGCGCCGCGGTGGAAGAATATCTCCGGGTGCGCGGGGGTCAGGGGCGCCGCGAGGCCCGTGAGCGGTCCATGCACCTCTTCCAGGAATACAGGATCACGCCGCCCGACGAACGTTATCGGTATAAGCCGCGTCAGTTGTCCGGCGGCCTCCTGCAGCGCGTCGCCATCCTCATGGCAGCGGCTCTGAGTCCGCGGCTGATTGTGGCCGACGAGCCTACGTCCGCTTTGGACGCCACCCTGCGCCGTGGAATCATGGACCTGCTGGTGGACCTGACGAAATCGCGGGAGAGACCGTCGCTTTTGATTGTCACGCACGACCCTCTGTTGGTCACAGAGAGAGCAGACACCGTGACCGTGCTTCGGCGCGGACGATTCGAAGGGACCGGAACCCCTGCGGCGCTACAAGCCAGTCCGTACGTGCGCGCGCTTTTCCAAGCGGCGCCGCGTATGCTTGACGACCGCCCGCGCCTGCCGGATGACGCGTCTCTCTCCGTGGAGGGGTCACTTGCTCTTTAACTCCTTGGACTTCCTTGCCTTCTTTGCCGTGTTCTTTTCCGCATTCGCCGTGGCGCCTGCCCCCGCACGCCGCTGGGTTCTCTTGGCCGGGTCGCTTGCCTTTTACGGGTTCTACGATGTGCGGATTCTCACGCTCCTTGTGATGACAACATGGATCACGCACAGATTGGTTCTGAGAATGGCGGAGACCGCTTCCGTTGTTTCCCGCCGAAAATTGATGTACAGCGCCGTAGGGATCAGTATCGCGTTCTTACTATTTTTTAAGTATTTCATGTTTGTGGGGAAGGGAATCAGCCGCGTCGTTATGGCCGGAGGTGGATCTGGTTTTACGGTCCCGGAGATTCTTCTGCCGGCTGGCATCAGCTTCTACACGTTCCAGCTGATCTCCTACTGCGTGGATGTATACCGGAAAGAAGCTGCGCCACAGGAGTCTTTCCCTGACCTGCTTCTCTTCATCACCTACTTCCCCAAGTTGGTGGCTGGTCCTCTGGAACGGGCGAAACGTTTCATGCCCCTTCTACGGGATACCACGCTCCCTGGTGAACGCGCTCTTTTATCCGGAACGCTACTCGCTTTCTGGGGTCTCTTTAAGAAAGTGTTCATTGCGGACAACCTGAGTCCGATTGTTGACGTGGTTTTGGACCCCGGCGTCCATCCCCCCGCGGCAGCGGTGAGCCTTGCTGCCTACGCCTTTGCGATACAGATCTACGCGGACTTCTCTGGCTACACTGACATAGCGCGGGGCATTTCTCGAATGCTCGGAATTGAGCTCACGTTGAACTTCAATCTCCCCGTCCTCTCGTCGAACCCGGCGGAAATCTGGCGCCGTTGGCACATCACAGTGGGCGCTTTCTTTCGTGACTATATCTACATTCCACTGGGGGGAAGCCGCATGGGTTTCTTCCGACAGGGATTGAACATCATCATTGTCTGGTTTTTGGGCGGGCTCTGGCACGGAGCAAGCCTTGGTTTCACGATCTGGGGGCTCTACTGCGGCGTACTGATTGTGGTGTATAACGCTTTATCGCCGGCGCTCGGGAGGCTTGGAGCGTCCTCAAGAGGCATGGACCGGGCTCTGACGCTGCTCGGCCGCATCTTTACTGTTACGGCCTTTGCCCACGGCCTTCTCTTGTTCCGAGTGGAATCTCCGGCCCATCTTCTGCGTCTCTGGAACGGAATCATTGCCTGGGGTGATCCAGTCGTTTCCTTGGAATTGGTTCTACGCGTCTTCCTGTACACTCTTCCGCTGGCGTGGATCACGATAATTCAGGCGATGCGAGGCAAGCTCGAGATCTGGGAAGACTGGCACTGGGCGCGCACAGGGGCCGTGCTTTCCCTGGGCGTCCTCTTGTTTGTTCTCTTTGGAAGCTTCCGGAGCGAAAAGTTTTTTTACTTCCAGTTCTGATCAATCCAGCTTTGTGTCATCGCTTGCGCCGTGGGCCTCTTCCCAGTCGCGGGCATAATCACGGACCAGCTTGAGACGATTCTCTTTGTCCGGACCTTCGTACTCTTTTTCGGAGAAATCCGTGATGCTGTACGACTTGGTTGTGGTGTACGTTTTCATGGAAGGCGTGATCCACTCCTGGAAGGGCTCCGTTGTTACCGGAACCGACTCGCCGCGTTCCAGCATTGCGTCCAAGCGGCGGGGATCAAACGGCAGGTTCAGCCTGTGGCCTCGCAGTTCACGCAGCGTGAGCCGGCCTCCTGAGAAATCTTTGTCGTGAAAGACGAGGCCAAAGAACGGCAGATCGACAAACTGTTTTCCCGCCTCCAAGTAACGGTTGATGTATACCCAGTGCATGGGGTCGCTGTCTGCAAACAGGTTGGCTTCAATGATGTACTTCCCTGGTTTTCTGACATCAATTTCAACGCCAATATAGAGCGACCCTTGATCCAGTCTCTCCCGGTATTCTCCCGTGAAGACGGCCGGAGGGTCCGGTGTAGAGTTGAAGCCCGTCGTAACCTCGAAGCTCTTGCCGTCAGGCGTCTTGAACTTTACAGTCAGAGCGATTTCCCCCCAGTCAGATTTCTGTCCGGGGCGCGGTGTCCAAGTGAATGTGTAGGTCTTGTCATCCGCTTTTTTGTCGTTTCCGGCGCCGTCGTCGGAATAGGAAGCGTCCGCAATCTTGATGGTGCCAAAGCGCGCGTCGGAAAGAACGTCGGCTGACAGCACTGAGATGGGAACCGCTGCGCCACTCCTCGTATCCTTCACGGAAAGATACGCGACCGCGGGGGTCTTGCCCGTCACCAGATAGGTGGGACCGGACCATGAATATACGTACTCGGAGCGCTCCCCGCGTTTGGGCCCTGCGGCTTCAATGGCGGCGTGTTCCACAGGCGCCACCGAGTACGGGTCAAGCAGATCCTTCATCTGTTTTGATAACGGACGGGAATCTGCCGGATAACGATAATACAACAGATACTGAGCCATCATCAGGCGGGGTGTTGCCTGTTCCGACTGCTCAATGAGGCGGTTCATGTTCGCAAGGCTCAGGCTCCGCAGACCCGCCGCTGCGGCTTCTTCCACATTCTTGGCCCTGAGGCGGTCCTCTAATTCCAGCGCTAATCTGCCTTTCCCGCCGCGATGCCCTGCCCAGAGCAGAAAGGCGGCCGCCAAAACGAGGGCTGTCAACACTCCTACGACAATCTTCCACTTGTGTTCGAACAATTTCATCTTCATGGCTGTGCCTTATGTTGTGGATTTGCGCGCGGTGCGGAAGCAAAAAGGATGCCCGCGGCAGAAGGCCACGGGCAAAAGGTTCGCTTCTCTAGTAGCACTGTTTCGTTTTCAGAGATATCCTAACAGGCGGTCCAATGCGTCACGGCCCACGTTCTGCATGGTGCTGTGATCGCCATAGTAAGCATACTTGCTGGTATTGCAGGTAAGCGCGCCTTTGCTGTTGCAATAGGCCACGTGACGCGTCCATTTTCCTGTGGCGTTGCAGACGGTCCAGCTTCCCGTGCTGTTTTGTCCGCACGCTGAATGGAACGCAACAGCGTCGTCGTCTTCCCCGGGAAGAGCAAAGGACCACGCAGCTCCTTTGTAGCCCGCAGTCTGGTAGAGTGAGACGGGTGACAAGTTGTGATTGAAGCTCCGGGCGTTGCTTGTGCGCAGCGCCGCTGTCATGTTGTTGTTGGGCAGCGGACCGGCAGTCAGGTTTGCGAGTTCAGAACCGCCTGTGGCGGCACCGGCAAACACAACCCAGTTGATGTTACGGGCGGCAGTGTTTGTGGCAAAGTAGTAGTCCATCGCATAGCATCCGGCGCTGTGGCAGATAATGGAACAGCGGTTACCGTTATCGTAGCAGTAGGTCTTGATGGCGTTATATACCTGGGTTTGTGCGCGGCACGTTCCAGAGGTTCTTGGATCTTCTTCTGAATAGTAATTCACAAAGCGCGGAACGTATGCTCCGGAAGACCGTGTCTTTGAGGCTGCTCCGTACGTGTCCGTGTGCGTCCACTTCCCTGCTGCGTCATTTGATGTGATGCTGCAGGCGTTGGTGCCCTTTCCGTGCACAAATAACGTGTAAGTGCCTGCGGACAGCTGGCTCGTTGCCATAAAGGCCAGCAGGCCCAGGCTAATCGCCGCCATTCTATTGTTCTGTAAGCTCATTTCATTTCCCCCGTCAGGACAGGATCCCCCTGTCGACGTCATACAGTTTGCAAGACCCGTACCCGCGGCTGAAAAAATCTGCGATTGCCGAGATTCGCCAAATTGAGGCAAAATGGGGGATGTGTCATCTGGACCAGGTCACATCTTTTGAGTGCAGAGGATTCGGCATCGTCCAAGATTATGGTGCAGAATATTCGGCACCAGCAAATTGACTTGCAGAACAAAGGCCGACTTTTCCTTGGCTTCATGGGTACTACCGTCGAGGTGCTGCGGCTGGCCGTTGGGCTTCCGATTCTCAGCGTGATCACAATTCTCATCGTCTGGAGTTCCAGGAAGGGAGATAAGCGGACCGTAGAGCGGGCCTTCGTAGCGCTTCTTGCCGCGCTGGGGTCCTGGCTCTTGGCTCACAACGTATCGGTTCTGGTCACGAAGTACCTCTATCCTTCTCCGATCATCTACGTCTTTGGTTCTTTTGCGGGGACGTCACTTCTGGCTGTCTGCGCCTGCGCCTATTTTTTTGGAGAGTACTTCCCTCACGGCACGGAGACACGGTCCTCGAAAGCGCGCGTGATCGCCGTTTTCGCCGTCAGCGCGATACTGACCCCCATGACACTCTCCCGGCTCTGGATCGACAAGCGGGGAGAAGGTTCCACTGTTGGTCCTTTTTTCTACGTTATCTCAGGGTGGTGCGTTCTTTTGATCGTGGCCTTGGTGGTGCGCCTGGGCCTCAAGTATCGCAGGGCATCGAACGGACGCGTGAGAGCGGATATCCGCTGGTTCTTGTCTGCCATTGCAGGCAGCGCCGCTGTGATCTTATTCTTTTCGTTTGCGCTTCCTTCCAGTGGGAACTGGTCGCTCTTCTTTCTTGGGCCTTCGTCAAGCATACTTGTGGTCAGCCTCGTTGTGTACGCTGTGTTGTACCGCGAACTCTTGGATTTCGATTCAAGAGCGTTTCGCGCGGGCGTGCGGCTGGCTGTTGCCGTTCTGTTTTCCGGTCTCGTCATTCTCCCGGTGTTGGTTCTTTCACCGCCGGCAGAGAACGGCGTGTCCCTGGGACTCGTCCTTGCTATTTCGTGCGCGCTCGTTCTGGGTGGTTTGTATCAGGCAGTCGTGCAGCCCCGACTGGAGCGGTTGATCGCCGGGCCAAGCGCCGAGGGTATGATTCTCGAGCTGGCGCACCAGGGCGACGGGCCGTCTCACACGATGCACGCTGATGCGCTGCTCGCGCGCACAGCCGCCACACTGCAGGCCGCTTTTGGATCCGTCCGTGTAGCACTTTCGCTGGTAGATCACTCGGATTCAGTCCGATTCTATTCCACGGAACCGTCGCCTGCTGTAGCCTCGCTCGCGCGCCGACTTTTTTACAGCCGCTTCAAGACCGATTTTCAGATCCCGCCGCTCCTTTTGGCCGCGCTCCAGAAGATATTTATACTGGAGAGCGCGGAGGGGGAGCCGTTCATGTCGTCGGACGAGAAATTTGCGAAGCGGTACCGGCGACTGACGGCTTTCGCGAATCACTTTCTGTGCGAGATGCCGCGTCACGGCTACACCGTCTGCGCGTCGCTCAACTTTGGTCCGGACGTTGTGGGTTACGTTATGCTGGGACCCAAGGCCGACGGGCATCCGTTGTTCAAGCGCGACATTGATATCCTGGGAAAACTGCGGCATCCTCTGGCTCTTCTCCTCCGGAATTCGGTCTACCACAACCTGATTCAGGCAGTGCGTCGTTCCGCGGACGCGGAGATCGAAAAACTGACGGAGATTATCACCAGGAAGGAAGTGCAGCGCCGCACCGCGCAGGGTAAAACGATTATCTACCGGTCTTCCGCAATGGAGGCCGTTTTCGATCAGGTGAAGAAGATTTCGGTTCACGCGCGGCCCGTTCATATCCATGGGGAAACGGGAACTGGCAAGGAGTTGGTGGCGCGGATGCTGCACGAGATGCGCACCCCGGATGGCCCGTTCGTTCCCATCAATTGCGCTGCGCTTCCGGCGAGCTTATGGGAATCGGAAGTCTTTGGGTCCATGAAGGGGGCGTTTACTGATTCCAAGCAGGACAGGGTAGGGTTGGTTGGCGCCGCCGCCGGCGGATCGCTCTTCTTTGACGAGATTGGAGAGATGCCGCTTGATATGCAGGCCAAGCTTCTTCGGCTGCTCCAGGAAAATCAGTACTACAGGCTGGGGAGCAAGAAGGTGGAAGTCGCTTCCTGCCGGTTTCTCTTTGCATCCAACCGCGATCTCGCCGCTATGTCGCGCGCCGGCACATTCAGGGAAGATTTGTATTATCGGATCAGTGTTTTTGGGATAACGCTGCCCCCCCTGCGTGAGCGGAAGGAAGACATTGAGCCGCTCGTCGACTACCTTCTGACGTCCTACGCCCCTGAATTTGGGAGCACGGAGGTCTCTGTCAACCCCAAGGTAATGTCGACGCTGGCACAGCATACATGGCCCGGTAACGTCCGTGAATTGGAAAATGTGGTTCTGCGCGCTCTGGCCGCCGCAGGAAACGGACCGCTCAAGCTGGAGCATCTGCCCCCGAATGTTACTGCGAGTCGCTCGTTGGCCCCGCGCAAACGCGGCGATTGGGACATCAATCAGGCGGACGTGGGGCCCATAGACTTCCAGGCCAAGATGGCGGAATACGCGCGCGCCATGATACTCAAGGCCCTTGAAGCCACAGCGTGGAATAAATCACAGGCCGCGGAGCGGCTGCAAATTCGGAGATCGTCGCTCGACTACCGGATCAAAGAATTGGGAATTGAGCGGGATAAATAGAAGAGAGAAAGAAAGAGCCGGACGCCCGTATGGGCGCCGGCCTTGGGTTAGCGTAGCCGTTATTTGGATGCGGCGTTGGCGGCTTTCTCAAGCTCGCCTTTAGCCTGGTCGATCAGGTCTTTTGCTTTTTTTGCGTGTCCACCAAGGTCATACTCGTTGGCTTTTTGCGCGTCAACGATCTTGGCTTCAGCCTGCTTCAGGTGGTTCAGAGCCGCTGCCAGATTCGGGTGTTTGCCAATCTGCGCAACAACGATGCCTGCGCCAAAGGAAACGGCGAGCAGAGCTGCCATGAGGATCTTTTTCATTCAGTATTCTCCTATATTCGAACGGGCCCAAGGGCCAGCATTCGAAGAGCGACGAAATGATGCAATCATGGCCTAGTCAATGGAAAAACCAATCTTCAGCCGACGAAGGTGTTGACAGGACGAAAATTGAACCGGTTGTAATGGATAGCGGAGGGAACCTCCTTCAGGCGCTGCTGTCGGAACGGGACGCTGGATTTTGAAATTCTGGGATTCCTCCGCCGTGGTGCCGATGATTGTGGAGGAGCCGCGCACTTCTGCGGTGCTTGCTGTGTTGGATTCTGACCCCGCCGTTTGGTGGGGCACGCGTGTTGAATGCCTGTCAGCCTTGGCCCGGCTTTCCCGTGAGGGAATCTTTGACCGTGACGCCGTGCGCAATGCTTCAGAGGCGCTGGTGAGGTTTACTGCCGCTAGTATTGAAGTGCAGCCGACGGAGCAGGTCCGGAACAGAGCGGAGAGGCTCCTTCGTGTTCATTCTTTGCGCGCCGGCGATTCACTCCAGCTAGCCGCAGCACTGGTATTGTTTGGTGAACAGACCCACGGCCAGGTTTTTGTCTCGCTCGATGATCGACTGCGTTCGGCAGCGGAAAAGGAGGGATTCACTGTGCTGCCCCTATCGTGACGGCAGAGCACGGCCACACGATGTCACTTCATCTTCTTGGTAAGTTCACGGTTGGATTCCCTGCGCATGATGGCGTTCTGAAACCGTTTCTTTTCGATGTCAGTCTCCGGGTTGATCTGCGGGATTGGAACCGGCTTCTTTCCTTCATCGAGCGCCACGAACGTGAGGTAAGCCGTTGTGGCTCTCATCACCTCACCCGTGTACGGATTCT
>JACPZR010000166.1 GCA_016195395.1 Spirochaetia bacterium | reverse complement strand
GATATTGTCGATCGCAGACAGTTCCGGCAGAAGATAGTGAAATTGGAAAACAAAACCCACTTTAGTGTTCCTAAAGGCATCAAATTTTGATGCGTCCAGATCCGCGATGTCCATGCCGTCGATATAGACCGACCCTGATGACGGCGTGTCCAGTCCACTCATCATGTAGAGCAGCGTGGATTTTCCGGAACCAGACCGGCCCGTGATTGAAACAAAATCGCCCTTTTCAACTGCCAGTGAAACGGATTTCAGAACGATGGTAGGCGGTTCCCCGAACGATTTTACCAGCTCCCTGGCTTCCAGTCCAATCATGAAGTCCCTCTGATGATTTCGATGGGGGAAAGTCGCGCGGCCACCCTTGCAGGCAGGATGCTCGCCACAAGCGCCGAACCAAAGGTCAGAGCGATGGCCTTCACGTAAATCATGTAATTGTAGGAAACCATCATCTTGTTTGTGAGCGCCATCCCGCGCGAACCAGGCTTGGGGCTGAAGATTTCAATCGTCTCGATGTAGCGGCACGCAAGATGCCCCACCAGAAGACCTACAATGCCACCGGCAATCCCGAGGATCATCCCCTGAACCAGAAACAACGTCACTACGTCGGATTTCCCATAGCCAATCGACCGCAAAATCGCAATGTCCTTCTGCTTGTGACTCACGACCATGTTCAGGATATTGTAGATGCCAAAAGAAACAATCAGGATGATCACAAAGGTGACGGCATTGCGGATGGTGTCCTGCATTGTGAACACGGACAAGATGGATTCGTTGGCCTGGTCCCAGCTCTGCACTTTGTCGCGGCTCATGTCCGCCCACGAAGAAGCGATGTCCGCGGCCTCTTCTACACGCCTGAGGCGTACGGCAATTTCTGATATCTCGCCCGTGGCCCCGGTGATTTTCTGAACTGTGCTGAGGGATCCGTAGACAATGCTTTCGTCCACCATCCGGTTGCCTGTCCTGAAAATGCCTACAACCTTCACGTGCGCCGGTTCCCGCCGTGGAATGCTCACAGACAGAGTGTCCCCCGCGCGGAGGCCCAGCTTCTGTCCTACCCCGTCTCCAATGATGGCAAGTTCACCCCCCTGGCTCAGATCCATCATTTTACCGTGGATCATATAACGTTCGAGGGTGCTCACCTTCCCCTGCCGGGCCGGATCAATGCCTACGAATGACGCAGGTTTGTTCAGCTTTCCGTTCATGAAGATGACCGGCCGCACCAGGCGGGGCGCGTAGGCGGCAACACGTGGATCGTGGTCCAGCTGCTCAAACCACCCGTAAACGTTGGTCAGCCGCGTAGAGTCGGTTTTGCCGGATGGAGGTTTTCTCCAGCGGATGGTCTTGCCCTCAAAAAATACGCCTTCAAAGGTGCTCTCTGTGATATCTTCGTCACGCGGGGTGATCTTGATTTGCGCATCGCTGTTCACCAGCATGTCCACGATGTATTCCTGAAACCCCAGCATGATTCCGGAAAATGTGACATAGCCTGCAGCTCCCAGCATGATCGCCAGAAACGTAAGGATCGTCTGGGGAGGCCGCGAGAAGAGCTGGCGCAGGGCAAGGAATATCATGGAGGATTCACCTGCTCCGGCACGAGGACCTCGTCGTCCAATTGAATGCCGCCTTCCTGCACTTCCGCCCATTCGGCGTTGATGGCTCCAATCTTCACGTTCACACGCTGCTTGGAGCCTTTTCGAAAAAGGATCACGCTCCCCCGGTTGACTGCAGCCACCGGAATGAGGAGAGCGTCTTCTCGCCGCGCCACCTCAATAGCAACGTCCGCGGTCATGTCAGGGAGGATTTCTGGGGACATCTTTTCCACCTGAACGCGCACCAAGAATTGTCCTTCCGACGGGTAGAGCCTGTCGATCTTGCCCTTGATCTTTTGGCCGCGGATGCTTTCAAAACTTAGCTCAACCGGCTACCCCACGCGCACCAAAAGGGCCGACTGCTGGTCCAATGAAACCTGAACGTACTTCCGGGTGAGATCCATGACGGTGATCACGCCGCCGCCCGGCATCACCGTCTCACCCTTCTGTACGGACACGCGGGTAACCGTGCCCGCGATCGGCGAAGTAAATGTGGCTGTGTCTGTCGTTAAGAGGGGCGCCCCACGCCCAATCACGTCGCCCTCCATGACGGGGACATTGAGCACGCTCATGGCAACGCCCACCTTCAGGGTGTATGTGGCGTCTGCTTTTACCGTGCCCAGCGCATAGATAGCCTCGACGATGGGCCCCTTTTTGGGCGAAACACGCGTGCCCCGTTCCCGTTTGGCCGCATAGACGATGGTGAACGTGGCTGCAAGCACCGGAACCAGAGCCAGAATGAGGATGGGTTTTTTTCCGAAGCGCGTTCGGAGGTCTTTCCACAAGCGAATCACAATAACAAAGTAAGGGGGCATATGGTGCTGCAAGTCAAGTGCTTCGGTGTGATAGAAATATGCAAAAACTCAGTCCAGACGCAGGAGTAACAGTCCAAAATTATCACTTGCCCTCCCGATTCCCGCGCACATTGTCGTGCCGATGAAAAAGATGAATGCAGCGTTACTAGTTGTTCTGCTCCAGGCCGCCCTGATCACCTGCGCGGCGCCGCAACGCCGTCACCATGAGGAAAAGAAAGACTGCATGGAACAGTGCAAAGGCCTGCACGGAAAGGATCACGCAGCGTGTAACCACCGGTGCCAAGATAAGTAACCCGCGGTCAGTCGGAGTCCGCCAAAACTGATAGGATACGGGCGGCGCGTGCCTTGACGTCTACTTCAAGGTCCGGCACTCCCACGCAGGAGGGGCAGCCATTCTCGCAGGGACAATCCTGCACGTGCGTCCGTGCGGACGCTGCAATCCCCTGAAGGTTTTCGAGCACTTTGTAGGAGAGCTCAATGCCTCCGGGAAAGGAATCGTAAAAGTACACCGCAGGCAGCTCAAACGTGGGGGCGCGGACCTCGCTCCGGAAGCGGATGTCTCGGGGGTCACACAATACAAAGAGCGGCGCCACTGTTCCAAGAGCATGCGCGGTGCCTGCAAGCGACGCGCCCAGTTCACGTTCCGGAATGTCTTTGCGGACAGGATGATCGGCTGGAAATAAGAGCCAGCCCCCCTGCGTGTGCATTTCGATCTCCGGCGTGTGGATGTCTCCCCAGCCAAGGTTTTCATGCGTCTCGAGTTTGATCTTCTTGAACATCACCGCTTTTACGCGGAGCATCAGCTCGCCGCGTCTGACGGGCAGGCCGCCCCTCTCGCGGCGTTCTTCTTCCTCAAGCACTGAAATATCCACTTTGTCCTGAGCGTCCGTGTAATAGTCAACGTTGATCCGGCGTACGCGCGCCTGACGATCGTCCCAGAGAAGTTCTTCCACATAATATTGCCGGCCCTGGTGAATGTAGATGGCATCCTGGTGCACGAGCGTGGGCGCGGAAAAGAAATCCACTTCCCCGATCACTTCTTCGCGGTGCCTGCGCGCGCCCGGAGCTTGTTCGCGATCGGCTCGAGCTGCGCGGCCTCGCGGTT
>JACPZR010000165.1 GCA_016195395.1 Spirochaetia bacterium | reverse complement strand
CCATGCCGAACATGGCCAGAAACATCCCTCGCCGGGCTGTCTTGGGCGATGTCAGCCCTTTCAAACCAAGGATGAAAAGGACGGATGAAACGAGGTACGTGAGGGCAATTACTTGGTGTATCATTTCTTTTCTTTAAACATCTTGAGCATACGATCGGTGATCAAGAAACCCCCGACAACGTTGATCGTAGCCGCAGCAACAGCCACCATCCCCAGAACACTTTTCACCGTCAGTTCATCCGATGAACCGGCCGCCACAATGGAACCCACCAGGGAAATGCCGGAGATGGCATTTGTGGCGGACATCAGAGGCGTGTGCAACAGCGGCGGCACTTTCGTGATCACCATGTAACCAACGAACGCCGCCAGAATAAAGACGTAGAGTCCAACGATCAGTACTTGCGAATCCATACGTTAACCACCGATGAGTTTACGGGTTCCCTCGTGTACAACCTCGCCGTTGTTCACAATGAGAGCGCCCTTCACGATATCGTCCGCCGGATCCAAATTCAGTTTTCCGTCAGACGTCAGATACTCGATCAAACTGAGAATATTGCGCGCGTATACCTGGCTTGCGTGCACGGCGACCCGCGCCGGGATATTGGTGTCTCCCACGATCGTCACGCCGTGCTTCACAACGGTCTTTCCGGGCTCTGTGAGCTCGCAGTTGCCGCCCTGTTCTGCGGCCATATCCACGATCACAGCGCCCGGCTTCATGGCCTCTACAACGTCCGCTTTCACAAGCACAGGAGCCTTGGCGCCCGGGACGAGAGCGGTGGTGATCACCGCGTCGGCCTGAAGGATGTGTTTGCGCAGAAGATCCTGCTGCTTCTGGAGAAATTCGGCGGAGGCCTGCTTTGCGTACCCGCCCTCTCCTTCCAAGCTTTCAGAACCGGGCACTTCGATGTATTTTCCGCCCAGGCTTTCTACCTGCTCTTTTACAGCGGGCCGCACATCTGATACTTCCACGATAGCGCCCAGACGACGCGCGGTGGCAATGGCCTGGAGGCCCGCAACACCCGCCCCAATGATCACGACTTTGGCCGGTGAAATAGTCCCCGCAGCCGTCATCATCAATGGGAAAATCTTCCCCATGGAACTTGCTGCATACAACACAGCGCGATAGCCGGCCAGGTTGGTCTGAGATGATAACGCATCCATGCGCTGCGCTTTCGTTATGCGCGGGATGGCGTCCATCGCAAACACGCCTACTCCCAACGCTGCCGCTTTCTTGGCCATGTCAGGAGCGCTCAGCGGATAGAAGAAACCCACATAGAGGCCGCCCTTCTTCATCATTTCCAGTTCGTGCTTTCCGGAGGGATGCGTGTCAGGCTTCTGAACTTTGACGAGAATATCCGCGCCTGCATAGAGCGACGCTGCGGAGTCCACAATGGTGGCCCCGGCTTTCACGTAATCTTCATCGAGAAAAGAAGCCGCGACGCCGGCGCCCCTCTCCACGTCCACGGTGTAACCCAACTTAATGAGCTTAGCCACCACTTCCGGGATCAGAGCAACGCGAGTCTCTTCGTTTCGAAATTCCTTGGGTACAGCGATTTTCATTGGGTAGACTACCGAAATGAAGGTTGGGACCGCAATCAAGCAAAAAAATGAGAGTGATTCTGCGTATCAGTGGCTGCGCGGCAACTGGGGCTCTCAGTGTTTTATGAAAGAGGCCACAGCCTGCCCAAAGCGGACCTTCGTCTGTTCCACAATGGACGAGTCGATCTTGACGGTGTTGTTTTCAAAAAGAAGAATTACGGTGCTTCCCATCTCAAAGCGACCCAATTCCGCGCCTTTTTCCATTGGAATAGGGTTCGCGTATGTGTGATGATCGGCGCGGCGGATCCAGCGGTTTGTTTTCACTGTGTCGTAGGTGACCACGATCTTCCCGACGTTTGTTGCGCCCACCTTCACCACACCGATGAGGCCGTGCGGCGTGCGCAGATATGTGGTAAGACGTTCATTCTTGGGAAAGAGACCCGCCAGTCCGTTGACGGCAATGTTGTTCACTGCGAATAACGCTCCCGGAGAATACGAGTACCCGATCACTTCACCCGTAAACGGACTGTGGATGCGGTGATAATCCTGCGGGCTGAGATACATGACCATGTAGTGCCCGCGGTCAAAGCGGCTCACGTGCTCGGAGTTCTCAAGAAGGTCAGCGACTGTGTAATCAATCCCCTTGGCCTGGATCATACGGCCGCCGTGAACGGGACCAAACTGGGAGACGCGCGCATCCACCGGTGAAACGATGGTAGTCCGGCCCTCGTCGATCACGCGGACGCCGGCCTTGAGGGCGCGGGTAAAGAATCGGTTCAGGGACGGATATTCCGCCAGTTTCATCTCTGCTTCGTCAAGGTCGATCTTGTAAAACTTCGCAAAGGCAAGAAGGACGGGAACACGGATGAAACGCGGCAGACGCACAGAACTGATCCAGGTTATGCCTATGGCAAGAATCACAGGGCCGACGTCCGGAGATGTCCGCACTGCATAACCGGCGGCAAAGAGCGCAGCCAGGAAGACGATCTCAAACGCAATCCCCAGCTGGCGTCCACCTGCGTAGAGAGCCGTCTGGTAACCGGAGAAGATCCAACCGGCAAGCCCCGCCACAGAAAGAAGAAGCACAGCGCCCAGCAGGTACGCCGCGCCGCGGGAGAGACCAAAGGCAAAGACAGAAATGTCCGGCACAGAGGCAGCAGCGGCCAGATGAAGGACGTAAATCGTCAGCGTGGAAACGACGAAGCTTTGAAAGAGCGGCGCTCCCACCGCTGCGAGTCCCTGCTTGGCCGGAAAGTCGGTCCGGACAGTGCCTGCGATGGCTGCGCTCTTTCCGCTCCCGGTTTCTGTGAGCGCAAGAAACGCAGCGAGTCCGCCGAGCAGCGGAAAGAAACCTGCCAGCCGGACGCCCGGTTTTGGAGTCAGAAGATCAGCCGCGCCCTGAAACACTGTCGCAAAAAACCCGGAAGAAGGAAGGTCGCTTGCTTTCGCCTTGAGGTCGCTGATGAGAAAGAATGTTCCCACAGCCGCAGCGATCACACCCAGAACAACCAGATACCCGGACGCCCAGCCGATCCTTCGGATGCCGCCGATCATGAGAAATGCAAGAGCGATGCCGAGCGTAATCGAAAGTGTGAACGCGGAGACTTGGAGACCGCCGGCAGAGGCCACATGATGGAGCACCACGTTTGGAAGCGCAGCCCCCATCGCGAGCGACACAACAAAGAAGAGCCCCGCGTGCACAAGGGCCAGCCAGTTGGCTTTCAGGCCGGCCTCTGTGTAGACAGATACACCGCAGAGGAGCCGGCCGCCGGGGAGCTTGCGTCGGAATCGGACTGAAAACGACGCCGAACAGAACTGGATGGCAGCAGCGGGGATGAAGGAGAACCAGATGAACGGAAGAATGCCGGGACCAGCCATCGCATAGGCCATCACCGTCCCAAGAACGGCCCCCACTACAATCGTGCTCCCCGAACCCGCGGTAAACGCTTGGAACGGAACGATCTTTCCCTTGGCCCCTTTCCAGTCGAGCGCGCCCGTCAGTATCTTAATGGAGAGAAGCAGGTGTCGGATCTGAAAAAAACCTAATTTAATGGTCAGGAAGAGCCCGCCGGCCAAAAGCAGTCCCACAAAGGGCAGTACCAAATCGTCGCGGAGCTGAAAGAGAGTCACGCGCCGGGAAGGAGCCTCCAGACCGCAATGTCAATTGGTTTTCTTACCTCAATCTCGATGCGACCGCGCATGGTCTTCTGTGCGATCATAGGCGCAAGCGCAGCGTTTCTTGGGATCTCGCACCCGCTGTCTGCCGTACCGTTTGAAATGGACGTTACCACCGGCTATTCGTACCGCGCGCCTGATTCGTTCGACGACGGAATGAGCAAGTTCCGCACTACGCTCTCCCCCAACGTCTTGAGCACTGCAACGGGACCACGCTATCGGGATAACTACCGCTCTGAGCTGGCCTTCCGCTTTGGTGATGTCCTGGGAGAACACTCGTTTATTGGACTCACGCTGGGTCAGTACCAATCGCCGGATATGTCCATCCGCGAAACCCGATCGGACTTGGCCGTGTTCTCCGTGAAGTATCGCTTTCGAATTCCTTTTTTCCTGCTGACATACGGCTATCTGGGTGAGCTGCGCCAGCTGGGACGCGATTGGAAATGGGAAGCAGGGATGGGCTTTGGATTTGTGGCCGATCCGCAGTGGCGCATGAGCGGTGTCTTTGCCACGCGCTTCCAAACCGGGACAACCAGCGCCAAACAGATCGCGGCTGGAGGGAATGTCCTTCGCTTGGGCGGAGGGATCCGGCATGGACTCGGCGAGTACGGTTTTCTCCGGCTGGGGCTTTCCACAACGTATCTTTCGGCGTACAACTTTTCAGGCACCGTGGACGGGACCGACGGGACTTGGTACAGGCTCCGCAACGGCGCCATTGCGCCTGTGTCATCCGTGCTCACAGCCACAGGCAACGCAGTTGTTGTGGACCCGGTTTTTGGTCCGCAGCAGGTTTCCGTGATACGGGACAAGGTCGTCTTCACCGCAGGCCTTTGGGAACTGAGTCTCTCCGTGGGCTTCCGACTGTAGCGTTGGTCTCTGAATCCCCCCTGGAATTTAACTTGCGCGGACGGTGCCGTATGGATTTCTGCGGGTAATGAACAGCGACAAAGCCATTTCGCTTCCAGTCAAAGAAGTGTCCCATCTCAAGATCATGCTGGCCACTTGGTATTCGTTTTTGCGCGAGCAAGTCGATTCCCTGAGCAAAGAGGAATTTTCCCGATTTCTCACAACGCCCGTAATCTATGACCTGAACAAGGATGAGATAGAAATCCTTTTCACGGGATCAGAAGAGCTGTTAAAGAAGTTCAAGGAACACGTTTTCCGGGGATCATGAATCCGCTCTTGACGCTGCCCTTCTCCTGGCGTACCGCACTTCTGGCCGCACCGCTGGCGGCTCTCATTTCCGGCTGCGCTGCATCCTCCGCCTTTGCGAAACTTGGCGCCGAGTACACCGTAGCCGGCAACGCGGCGGAGGAGCAAGGCTGGATTGTGGAAGTCCTGCGCGTCCAGGAAGAATCCAAGAACGGCTCCTTACTGCTGAACGAACGCGTGGTTCAGGCAGCGCTCCGGATCACAAACAAAGACAGTCGGTTCCGATCGTTTCGATTTCAAGCCATCCCCATATCACAGAGTAACTTCACTTATCTCCTGCACGCGGACAGGGCATTCAAAGCCGGATATGAAAAGAATCCGGAAAAGTATAACGTTGATGAAATAATGCAGAAAACATCGGCCGTCATCATGCATGTGCAGGTGGCAGATCCGGACAATCTAGATCCTATATTCCTGGATTCCGATCAACGTCCCATGGCTTACACACTGGGCGGCGATTGTGAATGGAACTACTACGAAGTCTACTGCAAGGCGTTCTCAAGGTGGCTAGCACCCGGACAAACATACGACACAACGGTGCGTTTTCTTGTTCCAGACGGCGCCGTCCCGTTGCGCATATCAGCTGAAACGATCTTCAAACAGAGCGTTGGACCCTTCAAGGCACCGGCCGCAAAGCAGTAATAACACGTTGGGAGTAACCCATCTGTGTCATGCCGGACAACGTTGACGAAAAAAATTCCTAAAAAACAACATTTGCCGGCCTGCTTTGACGAAAAAACTTGGCAGAAAGTTCAGGTTCGCTTGTTGTTGGAAAAAAAATAGGAAGGGTCTTCACGTTATGAAATCTACGCAATTGCCGGTCCTGCCAACTGTGGCGCTCCAAATTATGAGGTTCGATCCCGGAGTGCAGGCGTCAGACAGCACGCACTTTGAAGGCATCATTGCCCCGGACAAAGGGATCTCCGCCGAACTCTTGAAAGTGGCTAACTCGTCCTATTACGGTCGCTCCGGAAAGATCAAGAACCTGAAAGATGCGGTGACACTCCTTGGAATCAAGGCCTCCAAGAACCTGGTCATCCTGATGATCACGCGGAATTTGAAAACTCACCTGAAGGGGCCGACGTATCAACGTTATCTGAATGAGTTTCCTGTGGTAGCAGCTCTTCTGGCCGGAGACCTGGCCCGCTTTCTGGAGCTGCACCATATTGTTGAAGAGTCATTTGTTTCCGCGCTTCTGCACAGGATCGGTATGACAATCCTTGCGCTCAACAGAACGGAGCACTACGAACTGATCCTCCAGCAGTGCGAAAAGAACGGCTGGGGCCTGATGAAGATGGAACAGGGCGCGTACAAAACCACACACAACAGCGTGACCCAGGAAGCGTTTGCCACCTGGAACCTCCCGGAGGCCATGCAGAATGTGGCCAAGAACCTTGACTTCCCCTTGGACAGCGTTGCGCAGCAGACGGACCTGACGCGCGTCACGGAACTCTCTGATATCATCGCATCCAAACTTCTGTCCATCGACATCTCTGAAGGCGCCATGGAAAAGGAAATGAAGATCGTGGACCATTACGGCCGCGGCGTGGACTTCACATACAAGTTCGACCCGGCCTATTACGAGAAGCTCAAACAGCATCCCTTTTATCGCCAAGCGATGAGCATCTAGTAACGCTGCATGGGCATGGAAGAAACCGCGGGTACAACTGTACTCGTCATTGAATCCGACGATGAGCGCACAGCGCAGCTGATCCGGCTGTTCAGCATGATGGGATACGTCTGTGAAGTGGCGTCGGATGCCGCGCGCGGACTGGAACGGCTCTCGAAAGAGACACCGGACCTGATTCTTGTGGATTTGGAATTGTCGGACAAGACGGGCCTTGAG
>JACPZR010000140.1 GCA_016195395.1 Spirochaetia bacterium | reverse complement strand
GTGGTGGCGTCCATTGCTGTTGGCTGCCGGTCATACGGAGCGTCGCTCGTTGGCGGCGAGACCGCGGAACATCCAGGGGTGATGACGGACGAAGACTATGACCTTGCGGGGTTCATGGTGGGTGTGGTGGAAAAAGACGAAGCGCTTTCCTCTGCCTCTATCCGCCCCGGCAGCGCGGTTATCGGTATTCCATCCTCCGGGGTGCATTCAAACGGCATGTCGCTTGTCCGCAAAATCTTCATGAAAGACGGCGTGCATCTGCCGGACAATGAAGACGACCGCTCGTTCCTGTTAAACCAGATACTCCTCCGCCCTACTCTGATTTATGAACCGCTCCTGCGCCCGCTCTTGTCAGAAAATCTGATCCAAGGTCTGGTCCATGTGACGGGCGGCGGCTATTACGAGAATATTCCGCGCGTACTTCCGGAAGGTGTGCGGGTTGTAATCAAGAAAGCGGACGTGCCTGTGCACCCGGTATTCCCGCGGATACAGGAACGCGGCCGCCTTGACGATCATGACATGTTCAGCGTATTTAATATGGGAACGGGAATGATCGCTTTTGTGGATGCGTCTCTTGCGGACAAGATCGTGGAGAGAATCAACGCGGACCTGGTGAGGGTCTTCCCCGATGTGGAGACAAAGGCCCGGATCATCGGGTCAGTGGAAGACCGTGCAGGACGCGAACTCGTCGAAATCATCTGAATCAATCCTGAAAGGACGGACTCCGGACGAGCTCCGAAGCATGTTTAAAGACATGGGGCTGCCGGAATACCGTGGGGCCCAGGCCTTCAAGAGAATCAACCGCCACCTGGCCCGGACAGCGGACGACATCACAGAGTTTCCCAAAGACCTGAGGACCAGACTCGCGGAACTGGAAGCGATGCCCGTGATCGACCGCGTGGAAAGCTCCCGCGATACGGATGGCACAGAAAAATTTGTATTCCAGTGCGGTATAGACCGCCGCGATTCAGAGCCCAAGCGTGTGGAAGCGGTCTGGATTGTATCGGACACCCGGCGCACTGCATGCATATCGTCCCAGGCGGGGTGCACGCTCAACTGCGCTTTCTGCGCCACGGGAACGTTGAAATTTCGCGGGAACCTTCCTGCCTGGCAGATACTCGAGCAGGCCTATGAACTCATACGTGTGCGTGGTGAAGCGTTGTCGAACGTGGTATTCATGGGAATGGGCGAGCCGTTTTACAATTACGATAACGTTATCCGCGCGGCGCGCATTCTGAATCATCCGGAGGGTCTTCATCTGTCCGCTCGGCATATCACGATCAGCACGGCCGGCGTGATCCCGGGGATTGAGCGGTTCATTGAGGAACGCCAGCCGTTCAACCTTGCCATATCCCTGAACCATCCCGACGCCGGGGAGCGTGCCTCCATCATGGACGTGGACGAGCGCTTTCCGTTAAACGACCTTCTAAAAGTCGTGCGCCGCTACGGCCAAGAGACCCGTCGGCCCGTAACATTTGAATACGTGATGATCCCGGACGTGAACATGGGAGCGGCGAATGCCGCCAAACTGATCAAGATCGCGCGGTCCATGAAGTGCAAGATCAACCTCATTCCGCTCAATACAACACTCCACGGCTGGCGGCGGCCGCTGCCGGAAGAGGCCGATGCATTTCAGATGCAGCTGGTCCGGGCGGGTGTGCGAGCTTTCAACCGTGGATCGCCGGGACGCCAAGTAGGCGGAGCGTGCGGCATGCTGGCGCTGTCCGGCGCTGGCTAACCGCGGCGCGCACTAACGGAGAGACACACGACGCCCGCGGTGAGCGCTGAGGTCAGCGACAGTCAGCGGCCAAAGAGTCGATCGAGGACGTCCATCAACCACGCAATAAAGCGCCAGACAAAGCCCTTCCGTGAGTAACGGTTCAAGAGCTTGTCTGCCTTCTCCAGTTCTTCCGGTGTAAAGTCACGCCGCGTGGTATTCTCGTCCGATTCAATGATGAGGCGTTCTTTCTTGTCTGTTACGTCCACGAGACGCGCTTCGATGGATTCCCAGCCCAGTTCCTTGGCAGACATGAGCCGACGGTAACCGGCAATGAGGTTGTTTTCCGGGTCAATGAGAATAGGCTGGAGGAGACCCAACCGGCGCATGGAGTCCTTGAGGGTGGTGAGATCGCCCGGGTTGCGCCGGATTCGGTTTCCAACGTGGATGTCGCTGATCTTGACTCTCATGCCCTGTACCCCCGTTTGTGTTTGGTGGCGGTATCCCGCCCACGTCCTCCCAATTGCCAGAGCGCAGTGGCAGTGGCAATCGTTTTCCCGGACATCTCTACCCCTGCGCTTCCACCAACTCCTTGGTATATTCGTGGCGGGGGTTCAAGAACGTGGCGGGGACGGGGCCGGAATCGACAACCCGCCCCGCCTGCATAACGTACACAAAATCACACAGATAAGAAACCAAGGCAAGGTCGTGTGAAACGATCACGAGCGATTCCGGAAACACCGCGCGGTCTTTCAAGAGATTGATGATTCCTGCCTGCACCAGCGGGTCCAGCGCGCTGAAGGGTTCGTCCATAAAGACAATGCTTGGATTCAACACAAGGGCACGGCCCAGCGCCACACGCTGTTTCTGTCCGCCTGATAACGTTCCGACGCGACGCGTGCGCACATCATCAGGGAGGCGGAGGAGTCCCGGCAGCATAGACGGATGGAACGGGCCCGCACTCTGTTGGATGAAGTCGTGCGCACTGTGAATGGCTACCGGCTCTGACCAGACCTGATCCACCGTCCAATCATTTGGGAGAGATGTATCCGGATTCTGGCTGATGAAGCCCGCAGACCGCCGGAGCGCACGACTCCAAGCAGGCACGCCAGTGCCCTTTGGAAGCAGTTCTTCTCCCAGAAATTGCGCCGAGCCGCCGGCGCGGCCGGAAACCAGACCTAGAAGGCTCCGAATCAGTGTGGTTTTTCCCGATCCGCTTTCCCCTACGATCCCCGTGCGCTGCCCGGCCCGGACACGAATGTCTACATGACGGATCGTGGGTTCTGATTCCCCTGCGTAGGCAAAAGAATAATCCCGGGTCTCAAGGAGGAGACCCGGGTCAGGCGCTGTCACTTGCGGCTGTCGATCGGAGTGTAGGCGCGCTCGCGCGGGCCGGTGTAGAT
>JACPZR010000139.1 GCA_016195395.1 Spirochaetia bacterium | reverse complement strand
ATCTGCGCACTGAATGGGCGGCAAAGCGGGCGCGCATTCTTGTCCCCATCCTCGTGGTATTCGTGCTTGGAAGCGCAGCCCTTTCGGAATCCTACCGCCGCGGCGGCCAGGGCGCGGAGCGGATCGTAAGCGGACTTTTGGGCCAGAAGAAACATACAGACTACCAGCGGAATTTTGTCTGGCAGGCGGCCCTGAAGATTGCGGCCAACAATCCGGTATTTGGCGCGGGCCCGGTCGGTTTGAGGGCCAGGTGAATAAGGTGATTCTCGATATCTCACGGGAACGGCCCAGTCTGTGGTATGCTTATTCGGTGATTCAACGCGGTCATGCGCACAATGACGCCCTGCACCTTTTGGCCGTGGGCGGCCCCCTCTCACTTGTGCTCTACTTCGTCTTCTTTGCTCTGCTCTTGCGGAGTCTTCTGCGCCCGCACCAGACAGCGGAAATCGGCTACCTGCGGTGGGGGCTCGTGGTCATCTTCTTTGGCGGTCTCTTTCAGTGTTACTTTCAGGGCGACCAGGTGCTTCTGCCGTTCTGGATCATTGCCGGCCTCGTGATCAGGGATGGAGACGACACAAAGAGCGCCGCGGACCGCGCATAACGTTTACGTCGGCTGACGCGGCGGTCTCACCGCCCAGTGTTGACGACCCGGTGGCAGCTCGCGCGGCTACAGCTTGAAATGGCCCACAAGCTCTTCCAAGGAGCGCGCGACGTCGAGTACTTCCCTGCTTGAGCGGGTCAGCGCTTCTGACGACTGGACGATGTTCTGCGTTTCCTTTGACATGAGTTCAATGGCCTGTCCGATTTCCTGGATGGCCCGCTTCTGTTCTCCCGCTGAAAGTTCCACATCCTGTGCCAGAGCGCGGATCTGCCCTGTGGTGCTCGCAATCGTCTTGGCAGTGCCGCTCTGTTCGCTTACGATGGCGTTCATGGCGGACAATGTCTGAGTGGTCGTCTGAACACTCTTTATCATCTCCGCCAGGTATTCGGTGAGTTGGCCCACTTGACCTGCTCCGTTGTTCACCGCCGTCCCGGCTTCTCCGATCAGCTTTCTGATATCCTGTGCGTTATTCGCGGTACGTTCCGACAATTTCGTGATTTCAGACGATACTACGGCAAAGCCGCGTCCGGCGTCCCCGGCGCGCGCTGCTTCAATGGACGCGTTCAATGAAAGGAGGTCTGTCTGATCCGAAATCTCACCGATCACCCCCACAATTTCTTCAATGCGGCGTGAAATGTCAGAGATCTTGCCCATGGCCTCGCTGGCCTGACGTGCCGCCGCATCACCCAACTGTGCTTTTTCGGCGGTGGCTTCAGACACAGTGTAGAATTCTTTCATGGACCCGGCGAGCTCTGCAAGAGCCGCCGAGAACCCGGACATCTTGGCGTCAATGTCCTGGATACGCCCGGTCTGCTGCGCGATATTCTCCACGATGCCGGTGACGGAGGCCACCACCTGTTCTGTTGAGGCCGACGATTCTTCGCTGGACGCCGCCTGGTTTTTCACAGAGTCGGAAAATCTGAGGGCGGTCCCTTCCAGACTGACCGCGGAAGTGGAAGCCAGTTTTGCGCTTTCTGCGATCTTGATAATGATCTGTCTCAGATGGCCTATGAACTGATTGATTCCCTCTGCAATGTCATGCAGCTCGTCGTTCGTGTGGATTTCAAGCCGCACGGAAAGGTCCGCCCCGGCTTCCGCGAGATTCTGCACACGCGATACGATCTGCCGGAGCGGCCGCACAATACTTCTTACAATGATCCACTGGATGAGCACCGTGCCCACGAGCAAAAGGCCGGTGATGCCCGCGTCCCTGAGCATCGCGATCCGTTCCTTTGTCCGGCGCTTGGAAAGGGAATTCTGTAGAAGGGACGTCCCTCTGTCTCCCACCTCAAACCCGGACCGGATGGTCTGCGTGGCGCTCGCAAAAAATGTATCGGGGTCTATGGTGGGCGCGGCGGGCTCAATCAGGTGCTGATTGATCAAAGGCAGCAGATTGTCCATTTTTGCCTCAAAGTCGGCAACTTGGTCCCGCGTGGCCTGGTCGGACACGTGACCCACCTTATCGAGCATGCGTCGGATCTCTTGGACTTCCTTCAACGCAAGACCGTAGCGGACTGCGAGGTCCAGACGTTCGCGTTCGGATATTTGCTTGCGTGACGCGATGCCGGTGCCCACAGCCCGAAGCTGCCCCAGGCCCTCCGAAATCTTGGGAAGGAGGATCACTGATGCGTACATGTAGAAGTAGCTCTCGACTTCCGGATCGAGAATCAAACTGGATTCGTCCGCTGTCTGATCAATGATCTCAAGGATGGATGCGAGGATCGCGGTGTTATCCTTGAACGCAGTCCGCGGATCTTTTTGAAAGAGTTTCTGCTTATGCTCTGACCAGTGTTGCAGGACCACCGCTTCAGCGTCCGCCACTTTGAAGCGCTCTGCCATGGGACGGTCCGAGGCCACCGCCGCTAGCGCTGTGTCCAATTCCTTGAGCTTTGCGTCCAGCGGACCCCGCATATTCAGGTTGCCGCTCAAATACCCGGTAGAGAGTCCGCGAGCCTCCTGCATGAGCCGGAGGACAGGCATCAGTTTTTGAAAATGCGCAAGGCCGTCTAATTCCCGCTGTGTGAATCGGACAGACTCTTGTGCGCGGCCGAGGTTGATCCACAGTCCGTATCCCAGCGGTCCAAGCAGGAGGACGATCGCCAAAAAGAGGCGGAGGCGTATGCTGAATCTTTGTAGAAAGGCGATCATGTCGAAACCTCGAAACAGCGTGGGAACGGGGCAGCCCCGCGTCAACCAACAACGCCGTTCTCACCATTCTAGCATGGAAACGAGTTGATGCGCTAACCACAGCTTCGATCTTAGGCAGAACGATGTTACAGAAAGCCCTTACCCTTGTCTTTGGTTCCAAACACGAACGCGACATCAAGAAGATCATGCCGATCATCGCAGAGATTGGCAGGCTCGAAAGCGCCATGCAGGCCTTGTCGAACGACGAACTTCGCGCGAAAACCCAGGAGTTCAAGGACGCCCTCGCGGCCGGCAAGACGCTCGATGATATTCTGCCGGAGGCCTTCGCAGCCGTGCGTGAAGCGTCTGTGCGCACGCTCGGGATGCGGCACTTTGACGTGCAGATGATCGGGGGGATTGTGCTTCATCATGGCAAGATTGCGGAGATGAAAACAGGGGAAGGGAAAACCCTGACGTCAACATCCGCCATCTACCTCAATGCCCTTTCAGGAAAAGGCGTTCACGTGGTGACTGTGAACGATTATCTGGCCCGCCGCGACGCCCTGTGGATGAAACCCATTTACGATCTGCTGGGAATTTCCGTGGGCATCATCCAGCACGACATGGACTACGCGGAACGGCAGGCCGCCTATGCGGCTGACGTGACCTACGGGACAAATAACGAGTTTGGCTTTGACTTTCTCAGAGACAACATGGTTACGGAGCGCGAATTCCGCGTCCAACGCACTTATAACTTTGCGATCGTCGACGAAGTGGACTCCATCCTCATCGACGAGGCGCGCACGCCTCTCATCATCTCCGGTCCCACAGAGGAAAACGTTGAGCGTTATTCGGTTGTGGACAAAGCCATCCGCAGGCTGGTGGCGGAAGAGGAGCGCGCTCCGGAACCCCCTCCCATTGAAGTAGAGCCAGGCAAAGAAGAGCCTCATGTGCTCCGCGGCTTCTACTACGACATAGACGAAAAATCCCGCAACGTCCTTTTAACGGAAGACGGAGTTCACAAAATGGAGGAGCTCCTGGGCGTGGAGAACCTCTTTGCTCCGGACAACCAGGAACTGGTGGCGCACACAACGGCCGCTCTCCGGGCGCATCTCATCTACAAAGATGAGGTGGACTATGTGGTACGGGACAACGAGGTCATCATCGTTGACGAACATACAGGGCGCCTCATGGAAGGGCGACGCTACAGCGACGGGTTGCACCAGGCAATCGAGGCCAAAGAGAACGTAGAGATCAAACAAGAGACGCAGACTCTCGCTACGATCACATTCCAGAATTTCTTCCGAATCTACACGAAACTTTCGGGCATGACGGGAACCGCGGACACAGAGGCGGAAGAATTCAAGAAGATATACAAGCTCGACGTTGTAGTCATTCCAACCAACGTTCTCGTTATCCGCAAGGACTACCCGGACCGCGTCTACCTGACGGAAGCGGACAAATTCAACGCTATCATCGCCGAAATTCGCGACTGCCGGGAGCGCAAGCAGCCGGTGCTCGTGGGCACCGTTTCGATTGAGAAGTCTGAATTTCTGTCCGCGCTCTTGAAAAAAGAGGGCATTGCCCACAGCGTGCTGAACGCAAAGCAGCACGAAAAGGAAGCGGAAGTCGTGGCCAACGCGGGGAAGGGCGGCACTGTAACCGTCGCCACAAACATGGCCGGCCGTGGAACGGACATTGTTCTTGGCGGGGCTCCGCTCTACCTGAAGGACCTGGACACCATCGAGGATACGGATGACGTTGTCGCGGAGATCAAGAACAAGATCCGCCGCAAAGATTTTGATGGAGCGCGTTCGCAGCTCCCGCGTATCGAGGGCGCCGCGCGCCAGCAGCTTTTGAAAGAGGTCGTGGACCGGGCAGAAATCTGGAAGAAGAGCCACGAAGAAGTCCGCGCCGCCGGCGGCCTGCACATTCTCGGCACTGAAAGGCATGAAGCGCGCCGGATCGACAACCAGCTGCGCGGCCGCTCCGGCCGTCAGGGGGACCCCGGTTCCAGCCGCTTCTATTTGAGCCTGGAAGACAACCTGATGCGGATTTTCGGCGGCCCGCGCATCAAAGGGTTAATGGAACGTCTGGGCATGACGGAAGGCCAGGAGCTGGAAGCCGGCATGGTAGACCGCGCCATTGCCCGCGCACAGAAGCGCGTGGAGAGCCACAACTTCGATATCCGCAAACACCTTCTGGAATATGACGATGTGATGAACCGGCAGCGGGAGTACATCTACCGTGAACGGAACGTTATTCTTGAAAACATTGGAGTGCGGGAAAAGATCCTGACCTTCGCGGAAGAGGTCATTGAGGCCAAGATCCTTGAGCTCTGCGAGGGCGGCGATTCCATGCGTTGGGATCTGGAAGGTCTGACGGAATGGCTCCGCTCCGGCCTGGGTCTGGACATAACGATCAATCGGGACGACTTTGGCCGTTCATCCAAAGCGCAGGTGGAGCTCTACAACTACGTCATGAAAGAGTGCCGCGAAGCTTACGCGGCCAAAGCGCAGGAGATCGGAGAAGAAAATTTCAGCTACGTTGAGAGACGTATTGCCTTGGACGTTATTGACGCCCGCTGGAAAGAACATCTCTATACAATGGACCACCTCAGAGAGGGAATCTGGTCCACCTCGTACGCGGAGAGAAACCCCCTGGTGGAATACAAGCTGGAAGGATTCCGTCTGTTTGACGCCATGATCGCAGTCATCAAAGAACAGGTGACAGAATTTCTATTCCGCGTTCAGATCGAAGGCCCCGTGTCCCAGGCTCCGGCGCGCCGGATTTCAGGAGAAGCGTCGCACCAGACAAAGGAGAGCTTCGATACGTCTGACCCGTTGTCGGGAGACGGACGCGCCACCCCGGTTTCCAACAAGAAGAATGCGCATGATCACGCAGTCTCCGGGGGCGGTTCATCCAAGCGGAAGGCATCGCGGCGCAGACGCAAGTAATGCGGACAGCTGTGCTGGTTCTCTACACCTGCACCATGATGCTCGGCATCTCGTCAGAGTTTTTGCGCGTCCGTTTTGGTCGTCTGCACCACGTCATGTATTTCCTGACGTTTGCCGTGGCTGCGGTATGCGCCGTGACCTCCTTCCATTGGGCGCTCATCCTCGTGATTGCCGTCCTTGCCCTGCTTCCCGTCACGCGCGGACGGACGTGGGAGCACCGGGTTCTAGGCGCTGCGGGATTCTTTGCTGCGATTCTTGCCGCTATCTATTCGCCTTGACGGATGGGGCGGCGCCCCGTCATCTCTTCTTCAATGGAATTCATCGATGTAGTCCGCCGCAGGCGCACCACCAACGGCGCGTTTGCCGCCACCCCCGTGTCGCTCAAGCACCAGCACCTGTTAGTGGAAGCCGCATCGCGGGCTCCCAGCCATTTCAATTCACAGCCGTGGCGCTTTATCCTGATTGATGACAAGAAGACGCGGGAAGCGGTCTCAAAGATAGCCGGCAGGACAATGACACAGCTCATGAAGGGAGGGCGCTTCTTTCAACGTTATCGCAAGTACTTCCGCTTTGATGCCCAGGAAATGGAGGAGAGGCGGGATGGAATCCTGATTGATCAGCTGCCCAAGCCGCTCCGTCGCTTCACGCAGGATGTGATGTCAGGCAAGGCAATGCGTCTCATGAATATGCTCGGTGTGCCGGGCCTTTTGGGACGCGACAACGCCAAGCTCGTAAAAAATAGTCCCCTTCTCCTGGCGGTGATGCTGGACAAAGAGGAATATCGCCCCGGAGAACTTTCGGGCTTCTACTCACTTCTGTCTCTTGGGATGGCGATTGAGAATGTCTGGCTGACCTGCACGGATCTGGGGATGGGGATCCAGTTTGTGAGCACGCCCATGGAGATTCCGGGAGCGTGGGAAGAACTGACGAAACTGTTTCATGTGCCCGATCACCTGGAGCTCATGGCCGTCTACCGGATTGGATATGTGCCCAAGAAGGATGCGCGCCCCCGGATCGACTGGCAGAGCCACCAGCGGAAAAGAATTCCTCAGTACGTTTTCAGGAACAACTGCCTCACTCCGGAAGAGGAGCCGCATGCAGACCGTTAGACTTCTCGTTGTAGAGGATGACCCGGGAGAAATCGAACTTCTTTTCAGAGCCGTCCGCAAGATGGGTCTGGGGGACGTCGTTTTCGCGGTCAAGAGCGGAGACGAGGCTCTCGAATTCCTGACAGGTCAGGGACGTTATGCGGAACGGAGCAAAGTGGATCTGCCTGATGTTGTCCTCTTGGACCTCAAGCTGGCCAACGCAAGCGGACTCAGTGTGCTGCGGAGCATCCGAGAGAATCCCCGGATGCGGAATCTGCCCGTTGTGATTCTGACATCTACGGAAAGGCCCAGGGACCTGTTGGAGTGTTACGAGGCAGGCGCCAACAGCTGCGTGGTCAAGCCTGTGGATTACCAGAAGGTTCAAGAAATGATCACGCAGACGGCCGAATACTGGCTTCACGTTAACCGCAGGGTGTAGCAGAAGACGTTAGGCGGATCAGTTGAGGCCCGGGTCCTGATTGGAATCCGCAAAAACCCGGTAAATGCCGCCCTTTTCGCGCAACGCGTCCTTCCAGCCCTGTTCCGGATTCTCGTGAAAGACAATGCGCGGACCCGCCGGGTGGACCATCCAGGAACCCATCTCCATTTCCTTTTCTAACTGGCCGGGCGCCCAGCCGGAATAACCCAGATATAAATGAATGTCCGGCTTGTCATCAGCGGGGATGGAGTCCCATGTTTCATCTTCAAAGAACTTTTCCAGATTTCGAAATGACGGCTCAAAAAACACCCCGTGAACTGGAACGGATGACGTGTCCGCCACCTTGCCATCGGGGAGCTCAGAATGGATGCAGAACAGATACTCCTGCTGGACCGGGCCGCCTACGTAAATAGGCGTGCCAAACCCCCGTTGACCGGCAAACTTGGGAAGGATATCACCGAGCGTTAGGTGGGAGCGACGATTGACGACGAGCCCAAACGCGCCGTCCTTGTTGTGATCGATCATCAAAACCACAGTCTGGTAAAAATTGGGATCGGGCATGTTACTCTCTGAAATCAGAAAGTAACCCTTCAATGAAGCCGGAAACGGATGTTTGTCCTTCTGTGGCATACGGTTCGTTACATTCTCGCCCTGCCGCCGCGGCTTTCAAGAAAATAAAAATCCGCGGGCCCGGGCTAATCTACGGACTGCGGGTGCTCAAAGAGCGGGACATCGGGATTGGTCTGCTGAAAACTCCGCATCCGGAAGTCGCTCTTGAAGAGCACAATGGGGCGGTTCTTTTCATCTTTCAGGATCATGTCATAGGCGCTGAATTTTCCCGCGTCTTCCGCGCGGATCCAGCGTGAGCATTCAAAGGGAAGGGCTTCCAGCCGGCAGGGGGCGTTATATTCGTCTTCCAACCGGAATCGGAATACCTCAAACTGCAGCGTCCCCACAGCGCCAAGCACTGGATTCCCGTCGCGGCCCGTGAAGACTTGGACAACGCCTTCTTCCGCCAGCTGTTCTACGCCTTTGCGGAAGCTCTTCAGTTTCTCTGTGTCCGTGGGGACCAGGCGTGAAAACATCTCCGGGGCAAAACGTGGAAGAGGTCGGAATGCGGGCGGCGTCCCAGTGCACAACGTGTCGCCGATGTGATACGTGCCCGGGTTGATGAGCCCAATGATGTCCCCGGGGTAGGCGATGTCTACCGTGGACCGTTCCTGTCCAAAGAAACTGACGGGCGATGACAGCTTAACCTGCTTTTCCAGGCGAGGCACAGTGACCGCCATGCCGCGTTCAAAGATGCCGCTTGTGATGCGCACGAAGGCCACGCGGTCGCGGTGCTTCTGGTTCATGTTCGCCTGGAGTTTGAATACGAATGCGGAAAATTCTTTGGACTCAGGATCAAGCATGCCGCCGGACAAGAGAGGGATGACTGCGGGTTTGGGAGCCAGCTGAATGAATCGGTCCAAAAAGAGCTGCACGCCAAAGTTGGTAACGGCGCTTCCGAAAAAGACGGGAGTCATATTGCCCGCCCGGAACACGTCAACGTCAAACGCGGGGAGCGCTCCGCTTGCAAGTTCCACGCCTTCGTGAAAGACAGAGTAGAGTTCTTCCCCCATCAAGGACACCAGCTCGGGGTCGTCAATGCCTGTCATGCTTTCCGGCGCCTTGTGCTGTCCACCCTTGGTTCTCTCAAAGCGATGGACCGTGTTGTCACGCAGATCAAAGAAGCCGCGGAAATCCGGGCCGGAACCCATGGGCCAAGTGAGCGGCACGGCGGTGATTCCCAGCACCTTCTCCACTTCATCAAGAAGGCTGAACGGGTCGCGGGCGGGCATGTCCATTTTGTTGATGAACGTTACAATCGGAATATTGCGCTCGCGGCACACGTGAAAGAGTTTAATGGTCTGAGGCTCCACGCCCTTGGCGCCGTCCAACAGCATGACCGCCGCATCCACGGCCATCAGTGTGCGGTAGGTATCTTCCGAGAAGTCTTCGTGGCCCGGCGTATCCAGGAGGTTCAGCACAAAGCCGTTGTATTCAAATTGAAGGGCGGCGGTGGTGATGGAGATACCACGTTCGCGCTCCATCGTCATCCAGTCGGACCGGGTGGAGCGACGGTCTTTACGCGCACGTACGTGGCCGGCCAGCTGGATGGCGCCCCCGTACAAGAGGATCTTTTCTGTCAGCGTTGTTTTTCCGGCGTCGGGGTGCGCAATGATGGCAAAGGCCCGGCGGCGCGCGATTTCTTCAGGAAGTGTGGCCATGCGGTGCTGGGCGAATCTTTGACTACGGCCCTGGGCGACAAACGAAAAAAAATGCGCGCGAAAGGAGAAGCGAGATCGTGCGCGCATACCAAGGCACGCGGACGGCGCCGAGCTTGTCAGGGTTGAGCACGCTGTAGACCGCGTCGATGCGGCCCTTTTTGTAAGAGAGGGACAGTACGGTGTACACACGGCCGTCGACGAGGACAGCGAGAGCTGGTTCTCCACCGGCTTCTATGCGCACGGGCCACGCACAGCGCGGCATCTTCTTTGCCACACCCAGGATTCCCCGGATGCACCGGTCCGCTCCCGATACGATGTTCCGCGCTGCGCTCACGCGGCCGCCGCCGTCGGAGTAGAGTTTTGCGTCGGTGGAGAGGAGTTGGGAGAGGGACTGGACGTCGCCCTTTTGCACGGCGGATAGAAAGCTTTGAAACAATCTCTCTTTCAGTTCCGGCGCAGCTTCAAACCGACTCTTATCCGCCGCTACATTCCTGCGGGCCCGGGACGATATCTGCCTCGTATTGTCCTCCGACTTTTCGAGAATCCGCGCAATCTCACTGTAGTCGAAGTCGAAGACGTCACGCAGAAGAAACACGGCGCGCTCCACAGGGCTCAGTCGTTCCAGGACAAGAAGGAAAGCCGTCGAGAGACTTTCCATGCGGACAAAGTCGTCTTCCGGACTTCCGGTAACCGGTTCCGGCAGCCACGGCCCGATATAGGACCGTCGTCGCTCGTAGGCTGATTTCTGAAAGTCGATGCAGAGCCTCGTGATGAGCGTGACAAGAAACGCCCGCATGTTTTGAACAGCGGCGAGCGTTACCCCTTGAAATTTCAAGAAACCCTCTTGGAGCAGGTCTTCTGCGTCGGCTGCGCTTCCGGTCATGCGGTAGGCCACCTGAAAGAGGAGGCGACGGTACTCCATGTAGACGCTTGCATGGGTCATCCTTACATTCCTGCCTTCACCGTCTTCACAGCCTTCAGCGCCTCTGCGGCAGCCGCGGCCCCCGTATGTGCGCTCCGGTCAGAGAGCATTCCTTCTCCTTCCACCCAGTCCCCGGCGCGGAAGAGCGGTTTGTCGGTCCATATCCTGACCGGAGCATTGTTTCCCGGAAGATCGTGGGCCACAATCATTTCAGGCAGGAATCGTTTTTGGACAAGGTATTCTTGAAACCCCGGTTGAAAACGTTCCAGAAAACTCATCAATTGCTTCTCCGTCTCCGGTCCGCTCTTCTCGTCCGATTTCAAGTAGCGCACCAGGTGAATCACCTGACCCGGCCCAAGGTCCGCGCTGTCCGAATGAACAGAGAGGTACAGGGGTTCCGCAATGTCTTGCAGGAAGATGCGGTTCTTCTCCGGCAGTTCTGTAAGCGCTACATCAAGACAGGCTGCGCGCACCGGCATCAGACTGTGCTCAATCCCGAGCCACGCCGTCTCATCGCTGGGAGCCGCAGCCAAAACGCCCGCCTGTGCCGTGAGTCGTGTCCCGTCTTCCAGAACGCATTCCACGCCGTCGTTGGAGGCGGTGACGGCACGAACCGGTTGGCCTTCAAGAATTCGCACGCCATGTTCCCGCGCCCGGAGAGAGAGCCCGTCAACGATCGTCTGCCAGCCTTTGTCCAGATAGAGTACCCCTCCGGTTGCGCGCCGAACCTGTGCGCCCGCTTCGCCGGCAATGAGCTTCTCCGCTTCCGCGCTGTACGTCGACAAACGGACAAGCGAGTGCGCAAACATCCGCGCGGTTTCGTCCGTGATACAGTTGAGTTCTCCGCCCAGCGGCTGTCCGTTCATCCGCCCAAGCAGGGCCCGGCCGTAGAAACGCACCAGCTGACGGCGGCCCCGTAAAGAAAACCAAGGGTGGGCCAGAAGGCGGATAACGTTCGTGGGCATAGGAACCATGTCTCCGCCGCGGCTGATGAAGACGCCCCGCGCCGCCCCCGGTTTCCCTGTCACCCGGACGTCGAGCTCTTCCAATATACGAGCCAGAGTTCCTTTCCGGTACAGCGCATGCGCGCCCTGGTTAAATACGAAATCGTTTTCCGTGCGGCTCCGGGCCCGGCCGCCGATCCTCTTGGATTTTTCAACGAGCGTGACGCGGGCCCCTTGTCCTGCCGCCTTGTTGGCCGCCACAAGCCCCGCAATTCCCCCGCCTACAACAATGATATCGTCCATGTGAACCTCCTGAGTTCACAACGGAGACGACACCAGACAGCCGTTTGTGACAGACCGGGAATATTTTATACGACGGCAGGAGAGTGGAAACATAAGGCTCTGCATCCAGGCGCGGGCCGCTTGCAGGCGCATCCGCGCTAACGCTCAATTTTTGTGGACAACGTCCTGTCCACTCGGTACTCTGTAGTGACGGCTGGGTTCTTCTTTGGCGGACTACAAAGAATACAAACCGGAGCAAATCTTCCAAAAGGCGGATTTTCCCCGGATCAAACGCGAGGACGCCGAAAAGAAGGCGCCCGGGAAGAAACCGGAACAACCCGCAAAACCTGCGGTGTCGCCCCTGCCCAAGCCAGTCCCACAGAAGATTGCGGATCCGGGCCTTCCGGTGTGGTCTCCGGATCTGGTATTCAACAAGGCAGACTTCCCCACACACAGCGCCGATGTCACAAACACCGGTCAGGTCAAACCCGTGCCGGGACCTGTTCCTGGATTCGAAAACCGACCGGGCGCGGGCGGCCTTCCTGGCGGCGCATCCCGGGTGAACTCGCGAGACGCCGGGCCCTCGTCCGCGCCTAAAGCTGCGAGTGCAGCACCTGGTCCATCAGCGGTCGACCGACTCTTCCGACAGACGGTTCTTGGCCATCCAGAGAAGGCCGTCTATCTGATCCGGCACTGGTACTGGGAGAAACCCGGACGAGGACCTGCCTCCACCGTTCCCGGCCATGACCGAATTTACATTGTACTCGCCTCACTGGGTCCGGCTGCGGCCGGCGTGCTTCTGGATATCATGACGCCCAAAGAGCGCGAGCAGCTGTCCCAAATACTCCAGAAGCCGGTCCAGTTCCGGCCGGATCAGATTGCCCTCGTGCGCCGTCAGTTTGTGGAATCGATTACGGCTACATAGGCGCTCGGCCCTGCAGCTTACAATTCTGTCAGGCGCTGGTAGAGGTCCACATCGTAATCAGGGTCAACAGCGTACACGATGCTTCTGGTATCATCTCGCGTGAGGTCGTAGTGTGCCCGCCTGGGGTCCGCCTTTAAGGTGTCCAGAGTGAAGCCGCTGATCTGGAGGCGCGGGACCTTTGTGATTTCCGGCGTGATTGTAGCGACGCGCATAACGTCGGGCCTGCTCTAGTATCTGTCTGATCTGGTGATTTTGGCCACTTCAAAGTACATTTTCCCGTCAGCTGACCGCGCCGCGATGACGATATAGTCGCCCTCGTTCAAGATCTTCTGGTTGTCGCAGAGACTGATGGCGGCGTGGTCCAGGAATTCGCGCACAGCCCGCGCCGGATACGTAAAGTACGAATTGTTGATGATCATGCGGACCGCGCGCTCAGCAGTGAATGCGCCGCGCCATGGCACGTCGGATGTTAAAGAAGCAAACTCGCTTGCAATCGCGAGGATGTTCGCATCTTCATCGTACGGAAGGTCCTGCTTTAAAGACAGAATTTGATCTTTGATGTCCCTCGCAATTACATGATGTTGCGGATTCTCTTTGTATTTATCCTCAAGCGTCTGGAGCTTAGAGAGGAGACTCTTGAGTTCAGGATAGTTATTGCTCAGCACGCCTT
>JACPZR010000138.1 GCA_016195395.1 Spirochaetia bacterium | reverse complement strand
GGTGGAGACCTGGTGCATGCGCTGAAAAAAATCGGACCGGACAACTTCTTTGGTACAGGCGGAGAATCCATGCGCCGCGAAGGTGTGGAGATTCTCGAGGATATCGAGTCCATGAACGTTGTGGGTTTCATTGAGGCCCTCAAGCACTACTCGCGGCTGAAGAAGCTCGCCGTGCGTCTTGTGGCTGAAGCAGTGAAACGCGGGTCCACCCTGGCCATCCTGATCGACTACCCCGGCTTCAATCTCCGCATCGCCACGATGCTGCGTGAAAAGGGAATCTCTGTCATCTATCTGGTGAGCCCGCAGATCTGGGCCTGGCACTACAGCCGCGTGAAACGAATTAAAGAAGACGTGTCGCTGATGCTGCCGCTCTTCCCATTTGAGAAAGAGATCTACGACAGTGAAGGAGTGCCCGCTCAGGTGGTGGGACATCCCCTGGTGTTTCGTATTGGGAAACGTCTGAAAGAAGAGGAGCCGGTAGCCAAAGCGACGCGCGGTGTCACGACAATCGGTCTTCTGCCCGGCAGCCGACGCAGCGAAGTACGCAACCTTCTCCCTGACATGCTGAAAGCGGCGGAGCTGCTTAAGACACAAATCAAGAAAGTCCGATTCCTGATGCCCGCGGTAAGCGAAGACATCGAAGCGATGATCAAAGCCGGAGCGGCCGAGCATCCCGGCCTGCCGCTCGAAATCCTCCGAGACCGGTCCCTGGCGGTGATGCAGTCGAGCGATGTGGTAATACTCGCATCCGGCACAGCCACCCTCGAAACCGCATGGTTTGAAAAGCCCATGGTCATACTCTACCGGGTGAGCGCTCTCAACCTCTTGATCGGGACCCTTGTCATGCGCACGCGCTTTATCGGCATGGTGAACCTGCTCGCGCGGCGCCAAGTGGCCCCGGAACTCCTCCAAGCCGAGGTCAGCCCTGAAAATATCGCACGGGAAACGCTCCGGATTCTCCAGAATGCCGAACATCGGACCTCAGTTGTCCGAGAATTACAGTATGTGAAGCGTCAGCTGGGCGCGGGAAATCCCGCAGCCAAGGCTGCCAAAGCAATCCAGAATTTTCTGGATTCACGGAGCGCTCCCGCACGGAAGAAACGCAATGCGACATCTGGTTGAACTTACGAGCCTTTCCAAAACCGACTTTTACAAGATCGTCGAGCGCGGAGCGCGCCACAGAAGCGACCGACGGCTTTCTCCGGCTGCGTTGTCGGACCGGAGCGTGGCGTTGTTGTTTGAAAAGTCGTCCACGCGCACGCGGCTGTCGTTTTCCATTGCCGTCTCTGAATTAGGAGGCAATCCCATCTCTCTGGACGCCGGCACTACCCAGATGGGCCGGGGGGAAAGCATCGAAGACACAACAGAAGTGCTGGCCCGCTACGCGCACGCTGTGATGATCCGCGCCATCTCCCACACCACAGTGCAGACAATGGCGCATCTGAACCGGATTCCTATCCTAAACGGCCTCACCGACCTTCATCACCCCTGCCAAGCCTTGGCGGATTGGATGACGATCTTCCAATATAAGCAGCCGGAGGGGGCGGACCTGAAAGTCGCTTTCGTAGGCGAGGGCAACAACGTATTTCATTCTCTTGCGCACGGCGCGCTGTTTACCGGAGCGGAGGTACGACTTGCCTGTCCGGAAGGCTACGGGGCGGAGAGTGTTGTCATTGAAGCACTCCGCGCGGCTGGAATTCCGGTGATGATCACGCACGATCCGGCTGAAGCCGTCCGCGGAGCTAACGTTGTCTACACGGATACCTGGGTGAGCATGGGGCAGGAAGCGGAAGAGGCTGTGCGTCGGCACGTATTCCGGCCTTACTCTTTGTCGCTTGATCTTTTGAAACACGCCGCTCCCAACCACATGGTCATGCACTGCCTTCCGGCGCACCGCGGAGAAGAGCTGGACGATGACGTTATGAAACGTTACGGCCGCCAAATCTTCGATCAGGCAGAAAACAGGCTGCACGTGCAGAAAGCGCTTCTTGAATGGATCTTTGAATTGATCTAGCGTCACGTTCTTTGCCGCTTGCCCGGCGGCATCTGCGAGCGCCGGCTATGAGGCGCCAGTAGACCCAAGACCAAGAACGGCGCGGATGGCTCCGGGAAAATCAGAAGAGGCAGGGTGTATCATGCTGCGGGCGGCAGCATCCAGCAGATCGGCTGAGGCGCCTGCAATGTCCTCTACCCGCGGAGCGTTCGAGTGTCGTCTTGATGCCGCGGCCAAAAAGATTCCCGTAAGACAGTCGCCGCTCCCGGCCGCGGCGAGGGATGGATTGGGCTTTGCGTGGATGAAGCTTGTCTGGGAGGTGAGGAGTGTGGAGACGGCTCCTTTGACATGGGCATTCGCCTTTGTGGTGCTCCTGTTCCATGCATGAGCGCTTTTGAGTCCGTCCGCGCAGTCGACGGCCGGTCCGCCGAGCGCTTTCCATTCTCCGCCGTGCGGAGTCAGGATCGTGCGGGCGCGCGCGCTCTCAGGATAACGCGGGTGAAGGATCAGACTTGCGGCAGAAGCATCGAGGATGACCCACCCCTGCGGGTCGCTTCGCGACCATTCCGAGAGAAAATCAAGCAGAGGATTGGACAAGGCGGCAAGATCTGCCTGCGAAAGGCCCGGTCCAACGCCCACCGAATGCGGCATCCTGCCCAGTTCCAGAAACCCATCCCTGTACATGGCGGACGGCTCCGAGCTCAAAAGGTCCGCCCGCGAACTCTGCGGAGGGAGGACAGCGTGGAGGATTCCGCCGCCTGCCGCAAAGAAGCTGCGCGCTGCAAGCAGGAAGGCGCCCTCCATTCCGAAAGAACCTCCCACCAAGAGGCCGTGTCCCGCTGTGTACTTGTGGTCATCCGGTCGTTTCAAAAACCAATGACGAAGGTCTTCGTTGTTGTGCTTCGGCATGAGGGCAAACGCGGACACGG
>JACPZR010000137.1 GCA_016195395.1 Spirochaetia bacterium | reverse complement strand
TTGGTGACCATTTCGCGCCGGGCTGTATGATAGATTTCACCGCGCAGGTATTCTGTGCCCTTGATCAATACTTCTCCCATCGCCGCGTCTTCGCGGATGTCCTCGAGGATTGCAAGGGCGCCGTTTCCGTAACGCCTCCAAAGGCGGCGGCTCAACGGCTCGGAAGACTCCGGAGCCGTCATTGCATCCAGGTCCATGAGCTTTGCCTGGTGATAGAAGGTGTCCCGGTTAGAACGCGGCGGCTCGCCGTACCAAACACGGTCTTCATATTCCATCTTGATGCCGAGCGACTTCACCAGGTCTGAAACCTCCTGGCCCACATTCAGGCAGTCTGTGAGTTTTCCGCCAAAGATGCTGATGTGCTTCTTCTCGCGATTGAGGTCGACCGCGTGACGGCGTGACAAAGCCATCCAGTCGCCTGTGTCCTTTTTCCCGGGCTTTGGATTCACTACCAGAGGACGCACACCGCAGCGTTCCGCAATGATGTCCGCTTCCGTGAAGGGTCTGTCCAGTTTGAGACGGTGATTGATGTTATCGAGTACAAACTTGCGGTCCTCCGCCGTAACGTGAGGCGGAAGTGTGTCTACGCGGGTGTCTGTTGTGCCCACGCAGGACTTGGGTCCCATGGGAATGATGAAGAACAACCGCCCGTCGTCGGCAAAGAAGGTCAATACTCGGTTCGACGGGGAGATTCTGTTGAGCATCAGGTGAATGCCCTTGCTGAAGAGATGCTTGTGTTCTGTGGTGATCGATGAACGGCCGTTTACCTCGTCCACGTAGGGCCCGCAGGCGTTGATGAGCACACGGGACTTGATCTCCCATTCCTTTCCGGACATCACGTCGCGTGTCTTTGTGATCCAGAAGTCGCCTTCACGGCGCGAGCCGAGCGACTCTACGTAGTTCGCGGCCACCGCCCCGTTGTCGATGGCGCGGCGGACAAAGCCAAACGCAAAGCGCGCATCGTTGTCATGCAGGTATGCGTCCGAATATTCAAAACCGCCGATGCTCCGATCGATGCTCACCACCGGCTCTTCTTTGGCGATGGTCTTTTTGGACAAGAGGCGCGGCGCGCGTGTGAAGAAATTCCCAATCATCCAGTAGAGCAGAGATCCCATATACAAGAACAGACGCGGCCAACGGAATCCCTTCTCAAGGTTTACGAAGAAGCGGATCTCTTCGATCGTGGACGGATAACTTCTGATGAGATGATTGCGGGACACACAGAGATCGCGGACCAGGCCGAACTCCATCGTTTCCATGTATTTGATGCCGCCCCATACCAGGTTCGATGTTTCCTGGCTTGTGAACCCGGCAAAGTCGTTCTTCTCAATCAGCGCTGTTTTCACGCCGCGGGATGCGAGCACGGCAGCGGACACTCCACCGTTGATGCCGCCCCCCACTACGAGGACCTCAAAGGTCTGGTTCTTCAGGCGTTCAATGTTGGAATCGCGTAACTTCATGGTACTCTCCCGCAGCGGGGCGGCAGGCCGGTGCCCGTGGCCGCCAGCAAAAAGGGCCGCGATCACCGCGGCCCTTTTCCATTCTAAAATGGGCGAGCGATGGGAATCGAACCCACGACACCCAGTGCCACAAACTGGTGCTCTACCAATTGAGCTACACCCGCCATATTGAAGCGATTTCCGCTGTGCGCCAGGAGGGACTCGAACCCCCGACCTACTGCTTAGAAGGCAGTTGCTCTATCCAGGCTGAGCTACTGGCACGCGCATTCGGGATGATTGGATTTGAACCAACGACCCTCTGCTCCCAAAGCAGATGCGCTACCCCTGCGCTACATCCCGGGCTTGCGGAATCGTATCAGAGGTCAGATTGTGAAAAAGGACGCATACGTAAATCAAAATTCGCGGGGCATGCACCTGGGAAACCGCCCACGGGCCGCCGATAGGTATACTATGGCATTGTGGCCCTTTTGGCAGAGTCTCGCATTCCTAAAGAAGAAACCTGAAGAGATCGTTCTGGAACGACTCCGTGGAGTGCCGGTGTTTGACCAAGTGTCGGACCGGAACCTGAAATACATCCAATCTATGTGCCATCTGCGCGAATACGCGGAGAACGAGTATGTCTTCCGCGCGGGCGACCCCGGAGTGGGACTCTTCATCATCCTGGAAGGCGCGGTGGACATCACCATGCAGGTGGGTGAGAAGCAGGAAACATATGCCTCCGTGAAGGAGGGCGATTTCTTTGGAGAACTGGCGCTTCTTGTGGACATGCCGCGGACCGCTTCGGCCGTAGCAACGCAGCCAACCAATGTGATATGCTTTTCGCGCATCGACATGCTGAGCGTAATCTCCCGTAAACCGCGCGTGGGCAACGCACTCCTCTTGAACATGGCGCGCCTGGTGGGCCTCCGATTGGTGATGTCGAACAAGGAACTGGAAAAAGTCCGCAAGTCGACCGGCGCGTCGGGCTCGACCATTGAAATGATGGATCCAGATTGATGACAACACAGCAAACAGAACTCTCCACCCGCATTGTCCGCTGGACATTCTTCATACTTGTAATCGCTGTAACTGCCTTCATCTTTTACGGCGTAACGAACATGATCGTCCCGATCGTTGTGGCCCTGCTCCTGACGGCGGTTCTGAATCCGGCTATCGATCTGCTTGAGGCGTACAATCTTCCACGGGGAGTGGCCGTGCTCATCGTGCTTGCTGTGGTGGTGGCTTTTGGTTACGTCCTATTTGGAGTGATTGCCCCCATGATCGTGGGCGAACTTCAGAGCCTGGCTTCTCAGGGCGACGTCATCATCAAGCGCTCCTTTGAGATCATTCACAGTTTGCAGACATTCCTGCGCGCGCGGCTGCCGGCGTATGTGCCCCTCGACAAACTGGACCCGCAGTATATTACCGACCTTTTGAGTGAAAATGGGAAGAAGATGGCCTTGGATGCGGTTCAGACCGTGCCCGGAATGCTGATCTACTTTCTGATAACGCCGATCATTACCCTGATTCTGCTCCTGCAGGGAGACGACATCTACCGCAATTTATTGGCGGCTGTTCCTAACCGGTATTTTCAGATGGTGATGCTCATTCTGCATAAGATCAACAGTCGCATAACGTCGTATCTCAAAGGTCTTACGATTGAATGGTTTATTTTCGTCTGCATCATGTCCACGGGATTCTCCATCATCGGTCTGCCGTACGCCGTTCTGATAGGACTTGTATCCGGGACCATGAACATTGTGCCGTACGTGGGTCCTGTCGCGGGGCTTGTGCCTGCGGTGGCCGCATCGCTTCTGGATCCCACCGGGTCGCTTTTGATCCCCATGCTCGCGGTTTACGGACTGGCGCTTCTGGTGGACACGGTGTTTACGCAGCCCGTGATACTCGCGAAATCGGTCCAGTTGCACCCCTTGGTGGCGATCCTTGCCCTGCTCACGTTTCAAAAACTCCTAGGCATTATGGGGATGGTCATTGCGATACCCGTGGCGGGCGTTGTGGTAGTGACGATTGAGGTCATGTACCGGTCGCTGAAAGCGTTCCGCGTGATCTAACGCAGTCAGCGGGGCGGCCGGCGATACTCAGGGACAGACGCTGGTCCCGTACCGGGCGCCCAAGTAGCATTCTATTTTCAGGGCGTCCTGGTCCGATACCCGGTTGTCATAAAACAAAACTTCAGCCACGTCATTCCCCTGCCCGTTTCCCCCCACTCCCAGGCTGCCCGCAGCGTAACCGACGGCGCCGGGTACGGCATTGACAACCTCCACGCCATCCATTCGAATCCGGATGTTGGACCCGGCATTCTGGAGCACGGAAACCTGGTGGACGGCGCCCACGGCCCAACCGGCTGCGTAACTGGCAATCACAGTAAGGCCCGACTTGTTCAGGGAAATCGTACCGGTGTTCGTGATCTGAAACTCACGTCCACCCGTGCCCAGCCCCCCCACCAAAAATACGTTGTGGTTCACGAGGACGTTCATTCGCAGCGTGAGGAAGGTGCTGCCGGAATCGGATGCGCTCACACCCACCGGTGCTGCGTTGAGCAGCTTGGAACCGCCTCCCCAGACATAGCGTACCACCGGCCGCCCGTTGATCGTGTTTGTGTTGGCATAGAATGCGGGGGCCGTCCCCGGCGTGATTGTATTCCCCGTGCCGCTGAGATCCGGCCAGCTTGTGACCGATCCTCCGTCCGCGTACGACAGTCCTTCTGCCCGGACCCAAAAGCGCAGACCGGATACGGACGATGGACTGAAGGAAGCAGCAGCAGCCGTCGAAGCGGGCCGCACCGCAAGGAGCATCAAGTGGCAGGACGGATCCTCTGCGGAACAATCCGTGGCCACCATTCGGCAGGACAGAGTGAGAAGGGCCGCCGCCGCGCAATACACAGCCACCGCGGCGGCGCGAAAGGAAACGGAAAAGGGAAACATGCGCGCTAGCCGGGAGTCTTGCCACGAACCTGCGGGATTTCCCTGAACAGGAACTGCTTGTACTTGTCGTGAACTTTGATGATGTAGTCCAAGGATGAGCAGAAGTGTACTATGGTGCGGATGAACGTATAACGCTCGCGGTCCTTGACTTGACCCTCACTCATCTGCGCAGCGAGGAGCGCGCGTATCTTTCCCATGAACGCTGCGCGGACGTCCGGTTTGTATCCCTCTTTGTGGTAGCGGTAGGGCGCCAGTTCACTGATGAACCCTTTAGCGTAGCCGTAGAAGACTTCCACGTCTTGGACGGCCCGCTCCCTCTCCGATTCCTCAAACGTGCGCAGATAACTGTTTAACAGCGTTAAAGACGCAGCGGACTCCACATTGCCCGTGCGTTCAAGCGCCAGCTTGTAGAAATCCGACTTCATACTGAACTCAATAAAGTCCATCCACGTCTGCACGCTGGTCTCAACTGTGTTCAAGTCCTCTATGTGAAGGTGAATCATGGGACATTGCGAACGTCGTGCGGGCGCACGCCTGGGCAACAAAAAAACAGGAAAGCATCCAAAAAACACGCCCGACCACAAAGGAATGTGAGACCAAGAGGTCTGCGATCTGCTTCTTCTCATATCCTCTTGTCCTCCTGTACCCCCAGCCCCCTTCAAAATCCGCTTTACCCAAACCAATCACATGGTTCACTGGGCCGAGCGGCTCGGCCCGCTCGTCGGAGGAAAATATGTCATTGTGTGAGAATGCACCTTTTGAAGCAGCCATTGCGGAGATCCGCGCCCGTGAAATACTCGATTCGCGTGGGAATCCCACTATTGAAGTAGATGTAATCCTGGAAGACGGTTCGGTTGGCCGCGCTGCCGTCCCGTCCGGCGCAAGCACGGGCGATTTCGAGGCCCTTGAACTGCGCGACGGAGACAAAGCGCGCTATGTAGGCAAAGGCGTCACCAAAGCGGTACACAACGTTCAAGCGGCGATTGCCCCTGCCCTCGTTGGCCGGAACGCCTTCAAACAAAGAGAGAACGACCGCCTGATGCTCCAGCTCGACGGAACAGAGAACAAAGGTAATCTTGGAGCCAATGCAGTTCTAGGCGTTAGCTTGGCCACGGCGCGCGCCGCAGCCTCCTGCCTGGGACAGCCGCTCTACCGCTACCTGGGCGGAACCAATGCCTGCGTTCTTCCCGTTCCCATGATGAATATCATCAACGGCGGCGCTCATGCGGACAATGCCTTGGACTTCCAGGAGTTCATGATTCTACCGGTGGGGCTGCCTACGTTCAGAGAAGCGCTCCGCGCAGGGGCCGAGGTCTTTCACAGTCTCAAAAAGATTCTTCACGATAAAGGGTTGTCCACTGCCGTGGGCGATGAAGGCGGTTTTGCCCCCAATCTTTCCTCCACCGATGAAGCGGTTCAGGTCATCCTTGCCGCCATTGAAAAGGCCGGCTACAAACCGGGAGAGCAGGTCTACATTGGTTTTGACTGCGCATCGTCTGAATTCTACGACCGCGACAAGAAGAACTACAACATGGTGGGCGCCAAGATGGTGAAAAGCCCGGAAGAAATGGTGGCCTACTACCAGGATCTGCGCAAGAAGTACCCCGTGCTTACCATTGAAGACGGCCACGATCAGAGCGACTGGGACGGCTGGCTCAAGATGACCCAGGCGATGGGCAAGGACACGCAGCTTGTGGGAGACGATCTTCTGGTCACGAACACAAAACGACTGGCCCGCGCCATCAAGGACAAGATCGCAAACTCCATCCTGACACATTGCTGTGGCCTTGAACGCAGGCCAGATCAAGACCGGATCGCTCTCGCGGACGGATCGGACGGCGAAATACAACGAGCTTCTGCGCATTGAGGAAGACTTGGGTGACGATGCCGTATACGCCGGGAAATCGGCCTTTTATAATATCGGGCGGTAAAACCGCCCCGATTGGGTTCATCAAACAGCATTTTCTGGAGGGGAGGCGCCGCCGCCTCCTCTTCGTGGCTGTGGGCCTGGGTGTGGCTGTGCTCTCCTATGCACTCGTCTTGGGCGACGCCGGATGGGCTGTGCGACGCGCTATGGAACATGAACTCGCGGACTTGGAACAGGAAACCAGCGCCCTCCGACAGGAAAACGACGCGCTCCAGGACCAATACACGGCCATGGAATCGGGTCACCAGAAGCGCAAGGTACACACGCAGGTGGACCCCGTGATCATCAAGTTTGAGGATGCACCCCGTAACGAAAAGGCCCCCTCGCTGATCAGCTCCCGCTCTCCAGCGCTTGGAGAGATGCGGGCCGTCTACGTTCTTGTTTGGGCTGTCATACTCACGGTGGGATTTTTCTTGCTTCCTGGGGATGCGAAACCGAACTGACCTCGATGAATCCCCTCCAAACGCGAATAGAAAAGAAACTCCTTGAACAGCGAAAACTCTACCTGTGGGGAGGCGTGGATGATGAGTCGGCCCAGTATCTGGTGGAGCGCCTGCTCTATCTCGATGCTGTAGAGTCGGGCAAGGACATCACCCTCTACATCAACAGCCCGGGCGGCGTGATCACCTCCGGCATGGCCGTAATGGACACCATGAACATGATCAAATCAGACGTATCCACGGTCTGCATGGGCCTTGCAGCAAGCATGGGGGCTCTCCTCCTCTGCGCGGGCGCCAAAGGGAAACGATACGCATGGCCTCACAGCCGGATCATGATCCACCAGCCGCTGATTTCGGGCCAGATCATTGCTCCCGCTGTGGACATCAAAATCCAAGCCGATGAAATCCGGAAGATCCGCGAGGAACTGAACCGGATCATATCAGTGGCTACGGGAAAACCCTTGGAACAGATTGAAAACGACACCGACCGCGACTACTATATGAACGCGAAAGAAGCGGTAGAGTACGGAATCGTAGACAAGATGGTGGAAAGCCTCTAGCAGCCGCCGCTCCTTCCACGCCTTGCTGCCCTG